>PWNK01000025.1 GCA_003557865.1 Desulfonatronovibrio sp. | reverse complement strand
GGTCATGGGTGACGGCCATGACACATCCCCCGGCTTCACTAACGAAAAATCTGAAAATCTTGTCATAGACTGAGAGCTTGATGTCCATTCTCCTTTTTTTCAGGCGTTTCCATAAGGGTCAACAGACTATACAAATGGTGTTTGAAAAATCAACCCCCACACTTGTTTCACAATACCTGGGTCACCCTGATCGCCTTACCTGACCAAGGATAGGCTTTCAGCCATTGGATCCACAACGGCAGGTAGCTCAAGGTGCAAGGGCAAATTATTCATTCTGTGCAACCTCGGATAGTGATTTTATGGCTCATTTCAGGGAAGTAAAGAGCCTGCCAGGGGTGCTCATGCTCCTGCTGGATGATGAAGAATAATCTGGTTGAACTGGCTCTTTAGATATGAACGGGGAACTGGGACATCCTTTGCTCCCAGCCTTTATTCCAGTTTACGGCAATGGTCATGGCATAGTCCAGTTCAATTATCCTGAAAACTGGCGGAACAAAGCTTGATTTATTCCCCTGGCGGCTTTAATCTTCTCCCTGGACATACGCGATAGTCTTTCATCTACCGATTTTTTGTCCCGCTATTGAAAATGGTCCTTACTGAAGTTAAGAATTTGATAAACAATCAAATTCAGCATCAAACGTCGAGGAACCAATAATTTATGATAGACTCACCACAACATATTAGAGAACTGCTGGAAAACGCCCTGGATCATCGATCCAGATTCATATTGGCCCTGCCTTCAGATATTACCATTAATCATAGCTTGTATACCACACTGGTGCGATTTGAAGGTGAACGCCTCTTTCTTGAAGCATCTTCACTGAAAGGCGTTAACCCCAAATGGCTGGGTCAGGAGGTAACATGCTATTTCTGCATCAACACCAAAAAAGGGATCGGCCACGAAGCCTTCTACAACTTCAGGGCACGAATAACCGATATTGGCGCCAACAGCGCCGACCTGATTCATCTTTGCCTGGATTACCCCCAAACTCTGAATATTGGTCAAAGACGATCCAGTATAAGGATTGAGATGGACCACAGACTCCTGAAGGAATATTATATATGGGAGGAAGACAAGTTCATCAGACATTCGGGTGGCAAGGGAGGAGGGCTTTACCCCCCGCTGCTCACCTTAGAAACAATCAGGTCAGGTGCGGTCAAGATCCAGAATATTTCTGCAGGAGGTTTAAAAAAGAGGGTGACCTTTGAAACCCTCTCCAAGCATAACCTTAAACTGCGCAAAGGTCATTCCGTTATCATCAGGATAGTGCTTCTCAATCCGGAATTCAACAAACCCGATACAATCTGGGTCAAGGCCAAAGTGATATACAGACACGAGGATTTTGTAACCAGGGATCTGGACATGGGCATGGGATTTACAAGGGTGGGCAGGCTCACCCCGGAAAAAAAGATAAAATGGATCCAAGTCCGCGATAACAATATTGATCAGATTGGAAACTGGACCTACCGCAGATATCTTGAAGAGTACCGCAAGGGGCTGGTCTGATTCTAATTGTTTCAAGGCATGCTGCCAGGTCAAACAGATGAAATCGGGAGCATTCCCAGTTTTCTGCAACAAATAATTTATCGAGTTCGTCCAGGCCGTGCAGCTGTAAAACAACATCCTGGATTGCCTGATAAAGCTTCAATTGCTGATATGCAAGCGGCAACAATGTTATCTGCTGGCTCCCCTTGTCCTGATCAGCGATCATCAAAACGCACGGCCCTAACGTAATAGGCTGCCGACCTATTGTATGTGAAAAGAACAATACCGCTGCCGAACCTTATCCTCCATATACCTCCGTAATCAAAGGGGTCGGCTGAAGACGACCAGTAGTTCTCCGGCAGGGTATTCGGGAACCACTTCTCATCAATGGCCGGGGCATGTCTGCTTTTATCCACGAGAGAAAACAGCTCCCCTGCAGAGGGTATCCTCCAGTCAGAATAACCTCCCAGGTCAATTCTTTCAGCCCAGAAAACCGCCTGGTCATAGCTATACTTGTCATATTTATTGTCAGCAGTCTTGACTTCCCATACCAGTCCGGTCGAGTTGTCTCTGGTCATTATCCACGGCCCGCCATAATCAGCATGCAGGGCGTCATCTTCAAGCTCCACTCCACCATGAGCCAGCCTGGTAAAAGAATAATCATCCGGTGCCCGCCCTGAAAAGTCGATGCCCGGGAAATAATCCCGCGGGAAAGGACATGAAACCTGTATGGAATTGTCATAACACTCAGCATGAGACAGACTTGTCTGTTGTCCTTCAACCGCGGAGACGTACAGCACATTTATCATAAACATGACTATGGCCGGGTATAAAAACTTAAACATATTTCCTCCTGAGGATGAATTATCAAACCCTCAATCATCCGGACAGAAACCCCATGTTGCCGGCAAAGACACAACAGGCCATTGACTCCTTGCTCCTTTTCCATGACTAACGGCCGATGACAGTTACCTCGATTTTTCTGGTCCTGGGTTTTAGGTCATGGTTAATGACTACCACCTGCTGCCATGTGCCCAGAGAACATCGGCCTTCCCGGACCGGAACCACCAGTGAAGGTCCCAGCAAGGCGGCCTGGACATGGCTGTGCCCGTTTCCGTCCGCCCAGGCCCTTTCATGCTGGTAATCCCTGCCAGGCGGAGCAAGCTCATTTATGCATCTTGCCAGGTCAGCAACCACCCCCGGTTCATATTCAATGCAGGTCAAAGAGCCTGTAGACCCGAGGCATGTGGCGTGAAGAGTCCCTACCTGAACCCCGGATTTCTGGACCAACTTTTCCAGCTGAGGGGTAATATCCAAAATATCAACGCCTTTGTTCATTGCCGTATTAATTCGCTCAACAAAACAGATCATATTTACTTATCCCTTTAGAGTTTTTCGCGCCTACCCGGTTAAAGCCGGAAGCATTGGCCATGGCTGAAACTAATTTATGGTTCAGTCTTGCGTACACATTACGGATTACTACACCAGTGGCCTGACTGGAATTACGCCCATACCCAAGTGATTGATCGCCAGGAACCTGGGCCAGCAAAAAATGACCAGAACACCTTTTTGTCATAGTCAATTGTGTCCGGAGCCCAACATCCACGTAAGCCCAGGGCAAAAAGCCTACTGGCCTTAATCTTGCGCTGGCTCTCCATGGATGTTAATAAAATGTACAGCAAAAAAGCTAAATTCACACTGACAAATATGCAAATGGATGGAGGTGGACTTAAATGAGGCAACAAACCGCAATTACTCATTATTTCACGGCACACATTACCGGAAAAAGAGATAAAAAATGAACAAAGTATCCGCGTGCATCCTGGATTGTCCAGATGCCTGCTCTTTTCTGGTGCACAGCCGGGAGATGCTGATTCAGGGCAACTCTGATCATCCCTTTACCAGGGGCTTTATCTGTCCCAAAGGAAAAAACTTTTTCAAGCGCATCCATTCCCCGGAGCGCATCACCCGGCCAATGATCCGCAGGGGAGCATCTTTTGAGCCCACCACCTGGGACAAGGCCCTGGATATCATAGCCAGACGCCTTGACGTTCTGCGCTCCAGACCTGAAAGCATACTACATGTGCGCGGTTACGGATACCGCGGGGTCCT
>PWNK01000046.1 GCA_003557865.1 Desulfonatronovibrio sp. | reverse complement strand
GGAAGAGGTGAGGACAGGGCCTTGAGCGCGCAGGAGGGCATGGAACTGCTTTGAAACCGGGAGAGCATTTCCTGAAACTCTTCCCCCAGTCCGGCCTGGGCCTGGTCCGCAACTTTGCTTTCTTTATCCAGAAGGATGATCCAGGCATTGTAGTAGCCCCGGGTGGAAACCAGGGCCTGGCAGATATCCTCCAGCATCTGCTTCTGCCCCCGGGCCTTGACAATAACCTCATTGACCAGGGTATAGGCCTGGAGCACGGAGTTGAGGTGCCTGAGCCGCTGTTCGACCTGTTTGCGATCCGAAATATCAGTTAATGCCGCCTGCGGGCCAGGTGGGTTGAGCCGGGATGTTTTTACAGTTTTTCTTGAATCATTTCCTTGTGACGTCATGAACCAGTTCCTCGGAAAATAATGGTTGTCTCATCTGTAACATGTTTTTGAATGCTGCCGGTTGAATAATCACTTTGAATATCAGGATCAAGGGGTTAACTGGCTGTTGAAAAACTCCCAATTGCTGCGTCGCTACAAAAAGTTCAAACTCTTACGTATCCTAAATACGCTGCGACCTTGAACTTTTTTTGCTCTTTGCACTTTGAATTTTTGAACAGCCAGTTGATTAAGGACTTTTTTAACTGACTGTTAATGGCCTGGTTAATTGACATGCGGAAGGTCCAGTATTTCACGCACCTTGAGCATCAGGTCGCTGAGCCCAAAGGGCTTGATGATATACCCGGCTGCACCTGATTCCATCAATCGCCCTGCCTGGGTGATTGAGTACCCTGTGGAAATGAGTACCCGGACATTGGGATACATGTTGTTGAGTTTTTTCAGGCATTTGTAGCCGCCCATGCCCGGCATGCCCAGATCAAGAATGATCAGATCTATGGACGGTCTGTACCGGGAATAGATATCCAGGGCTTCTTCTCCGTTTCCGGCGGTAATCACCGAGTAGCCGAAATTCTCCAAAGCTTCCCTGGTCGCATCAGCTATAAATTCCTCATCCTCAACAACCAGGATGGTTTCCTGGCCTCCCCTGGGCGGGTTTGATGCCTGGTCCGGACTCTCTCTGGTATCCGCGTGATCCAGGGCCGGCCAGTAGATACTGAAAGTGGTTCCCTGTCCCGGCCGGCTGAAGCAGTCAATGCATCCTCCATGTTCCCGGACTATGCCGTAGACTGAGGGGAGTCCCAGGCCGGTCCCCTTGCCCGTTTCCTTGGTGGTGAAAAAAGGGTCGAAAATACAGGACATTACTTCATCGTCCATGCCGCAGCCCGTGTCTGAGACCTTCATGAGCACGTAATCTCCTGGCTCAAGGCCGGCCTGGTTGCCCCGGCCCAGGGTCACGCTTTCAGTCTCAATACTCAGGCGTCCGCCCTGGGGCATGGAGTCAAAGGCGTTGGCGCCCAGGTTGAGCAGCACCTGCTCCACCTGCACCGGGTCGGCATTCACCGGCCGGGCGGTTTTGTCCAGGCTGAGTTCGATGCTGATCATCCTGGGGATGGTTCGCTCCAGGACTTTCGCGGTTTCCCTGATCTCATGATTCAGGTCCAGCCTGCGTTTGTCCGCGGTTTCCTTTCTGCTGAAAAGCAGGAGTTTGCGAATCAGCTGAGAAGCCCTTTCAATAGATCTGTCTATTGCCCTGATGTATCTGCTGTCCGGGTGAGCCCCGGGTTTGTCCCTTCCCAGGAGCTGGGAGTTGCCGCTCATGGCCTGGAGCAGGTTGTTGAAATCATGAGCCACCCCCCCGGCCAGCAGACCGAGTGACTCCATTTTTCTGGCCTGCAGGAGCTGTGCCTGAAGCTTGCGGCGTTCTTTTTCGGCCTGTTTTTTTTCAGTGATATCTGTAACAAATCCGTCGAAATAGATGGTTTGGCCATGCTGATCCCGAAAGGCCCTGGCTGTGACTGAACCATGAAAAATAGATCCGTCCTTTTTTTTGAGCACCACTTCCCGGTCCTGAATATGATTCTTTAGCTCCAGCTCTTCAGACAGCTGAGCCCTGTGCCTTTTGTCCGCGTACATATCCTGTACATTTCGGGTCATGAATTCCTCAAGGCAGTCATATCCGTGCATCCTGGCCAGGGCGGCATTGGCCAGGACGAATTTTCCGTGCGTGCCGGGAGTGTTTCGAAACACGCCCACGGGAAGGCTTTCAAGCAGGGAGCTGTATCTTTTTTCGCTTTCGCGCAGCTCCCGGGTGCGCTTTTCCAGCAGGTCCTGGGCCCGAAGCAGAGTCCTTTCCCGTCTGGCCCGGTCACAGAGCTCAAGCAGGTATTCAGGTTCAAAAGGCTTGCGCAGATAGGCCGCGGCCCCTCTTTTCATCCAGTCCAGGGACAGTTCCGCGGACGGGTCAGTGGTCATCATCAGACAGATACAGTCTGGACGTTTCTTCTGGAAACTGTCCAGGAGGCTGTCTCCATGGCCGTCGGGAAGATGGTAGTCAATAACCGCCAGGTCGTAATAATTTGTGGCAAAGGCCTGCTCAGCCTCCTGGACAGTCAAGGCCAGGTCAGCCCAGAAGCCCCTGGAAGCAAAGGCCTGCTGCAGCAGGCTGGCCAGACTGGAACTGTCTTCTACTATGAGTACCCCCAGACGGGCCTGTTTCCTGCTGCCGCGCAGGCATTCTTTGACCTGTATTATAAAATTCCTGCCTTCTACAGGAGCGGAGATGAATGCTTCAACTCCAAGGTCAGCGGCTATTCGATCCGGCTCATCTCCGGCATAGGTGGCTGAGACGACAATTATGGGCACATGATTGAAACAGGGGTATTCAGGGGAGCGCAGCAGGCGGCAGAACCGCCAGCCGTCGATTCCGGGCATGTACAGATCGGTGATGATCACTGCCGGGGGACTTTCCGGGTCCATGCCCGTCAGGGCTGCTTCGGCCCCAGTGAAGGACCTGACCTCAAGGCCGGACATGGACAGCAGTCCGGCCAGCAGCTTGAGCTGCACAGGGTCATCGTTGACCACAACTGCCGGGGAATTGGAAGATTCTTTGTTCATGATTTACATCTCACTTGAAAAAGATGGTTGCGGGCAGTGAGAGGTGGACTGTAATCCGGGGCCTGGTGCGATTATCCTGGAAGTTGAAGCAGTTTTGTAAACAAAGTGCTGAAGAAACATCCGGTAAGCTTCAGATGCTTAAACCGGTCTTCTCTTATGCTTATGACTCTGTCCCGGCCGTCCTGAAAACCTGTCAGGTCTGAACCGAAAGATTTCCCGGGCATAAGATGCCGGGCTGGAGCCAGGTTCCGGCCGGAGAGCTGTGCCAGTCTCCGGCCGGAGATTCTCTGGGGTTATGGGGTGGGGCATTATGGGTAGAATCAGGCCTTGCTTTCCTTATCCCTGTTATCCGCCACCTCTGCCGGCGATGAACCGGCTTCCTGGACAATGGACAGTTCCTGGGATGAAAAGACCTTGTTTACATCAATGATTATGATGAATTTTTCATCCTGCTTGCCCATGCCCTGAATGAACTCGGTGTTGATCCTGGTCCCCATCTTGGGGGGAGGTTCGATGTTTTTCTCGTCGATCTCGAAAACCTCCTGAACCGAATCAGCCAGGGCTCCCATTATGGTTGACTCCCCGTCCAGCTGGACCTCGACAATGATGATGCAGGTATCAACTGTCCGCTCGGTCTTGGGCAGCCCGAATTTCAGCCTCAGGTCTGCCACAGGTACAGCCCTGCCCCGCAGGTTGATGATTCCCAGCAGGAACTCCGGGGTCCTGGGGACTCTGGTCACCGGGGTGTAATCCAGTATCTCCCAGACATTGGCTATATCTATGGCGTACAATTCCTCATTGAGAGTAAAGGTCAGGTACTGGTTGGTCACCATGACCCTGTCTTGCTTTTCTGCCATATCCGCTCCTATTTGGTATAATATATTTGGGGCTGCGGGTCATGGTCCTGACCCGCAGCCTGGTTTGTGGTCTAGAACTTTTCAAAGTCCTTATCCAGGTCGTCAGACCCCATGTCCAGAGCGAACTGGGTGTTTTTCCTGCCTTTTCCGCCTTCTAAACCGGCCTTTTGGGTCTGCCTGGGCGCGTCTTTCTTGACTTTAACCCTGCTCGTCCTGGGACCGCTGAAGCCGGCCTCGTCCCCGATCTTGAAAAAGGCCATGGTGGCCTGGAGCTCTTCAGCCTGGCTGGACAGTTCCTCAGCTGTGGAGGACATCTCTTCCGCGGCCGAAGCGTTCTGCTGGACCACCTGGTCAAGCTGCTGTACGGCCTGGTTGATCTGCTCCACTCCGGAGTTCTGTTCCCTGCTGGCCGCGGCAATTTCCTGGACCAGTTCAGCGGTTTTCTGGATATCCGGGACGATTTTCTTGAGCATTTCCCCGGCCTTTTCCGCCACGTCAACGCTGGATCCGGACAGGTCAATGATCTCGGCCGCCGCGGTCTGGCTCCTTTCAGCCAGCTTGCGTACCTCAGAGGCAACCACCGCGAAACCCCGGCCGGCTTCCCCGGCCCGGGCCGCCTCAATGGCCGCGTTGAGCGCCAGCAGGTTGGTCTGGCGGGCTATCTCTTCAATGATGGATATCTTGTCCGCTATCTGGCGCATGGCATCCACGGCCTGGCCTACAACCTTGCCGCCTTCTTCAGCGTCCCTGGCCGCCTGGATGGCCATTTTCTCGGTCTGGGCCGCGTTGTCCGTATTCTGCTTGATGTTGGCGGCCATCTGTTCCATGCTCGATGAAACTTCTTCCACGGACGCGGCCTGCTCAGTGGCCCCCTGGGACATCTGTTCGGCTGAAGAGGACAGCTCTTCGCTGCCTGAGGCCACGTTTTCCGAGGCAGTTTTGACCTCGATGACCACTTCCCTGAGCTTGTCGCGCATCTGGTTCATGGCCCGGGCCAGGATGCCGATTTCATCCTTCTGGTCCACATCCAGGGCCCTGGTCATGTCACCCTCGGACATGCTCTGGGAAAAGGTCACTCCCCTGGAGACCGGAGCGGTAATGGCCCGGGTCAGGATTACCCCGAGAAGCAATGCCAGGACTACGCCGATGGCCATGCCGGCCAGGGCGATGGTCACGGCCTGCCCGGCGTCCCTGTCGGCTGCCTCAAGAGCACTGGCGGCTGCTTCTTCATTTAAAGTAATTACTCTGGCCAGGATATCCATGGTTTCGTTCTGTCTGTTTCTGGAATCCACCAGGGCGAGTTGGCTCATGCGCTCAAAAAGATCGCTGACTTGGTCGGCGATTTCTATGAGCTGATAAAAATAGTCAAAAGTGGAGTTTGCCGCCGGGACCATCTGGTTGACAAACAGATCTACAGCCTGGTCATGTTCCCCGGCCCGGACAAGATTTCTGATCTGGCCGACACTCTGGTGAAAGGCGTTGTGTGAAGGGGCGATTTCCCTGAGTATTCTTGTAATCTCAGGATTGTCTATCCGAAAGTCTGCCATCCAGCGTCCAAAATTACAGGCCGTGGCGTCGTCTCCTCCCTCAAAATCCTGGCCTGTGAGCAGGAGCTGGGAGATTCTGTCCATGAGCTGGTAATGATCACCCCTGAACTGCTGCAAATCAGCCAGGAATTGATCAGGGTTAAGAATGCCGATCTGGTCAAGCTGTCTGGACATTTCAAAAAAGTTGTTGTTTACCCCGGCCCAGGCCTGCAGTCTGGGTCCGAAATCTCTCCAAAGCGCCTCCTCTTCTCTGGTATGAGGGAGTTGCTCGAAGACCTCCATGGCCCTCTGGTAGACCGGTCTGGCAGCGGCAACAAGATCGTACTGCTGTTGCCGGTCCTCGGCAGTCAGTTCAGGGCTGAGCAGGGTTCTCATGGCAACCATGACGCTTTCAAATTCCTTTTCCACAATGCGCAGGCTGTCAATGCTCGGCATGTTGACATCGCCTATTTCATGCAGGTGGTTGGAGAGGTTGTTGGCCCCGCGCCATCCGAAAAAGCCCACAATGAGCACGATGAGGGCGACCAGAATAAATCCCCCCAGCAGCTTGATACCCAGTTTAATGTTCTTCATCCTTTTACCTCCTTTCAGGTTGTGCTTATAATTTGTATCTGCAAGACCATATCTTTAATGATCACAGGGAATACAGTTCACTGCCCCTTGGCCGTTTCAATCACCCTGAGCCGGTTGTTTTCATCTGCAGCCCGGTTGAAAATTAAAAGCCGGGTTTGTGAGCAGCAATGAAACCGCGTTTCTTTCCATTAGTTGTGTAGGCAGTAATTGTGCCAAACCAATATGATATGTTAAGATATTGAAATATAATGGTTTTTGATCGAGGGGGGTGTTGTCAATCAGGTTTCGTCAATCCAGGTTGACAATGGCCGCTGCAGCCTGCCTGACAAGCTTGCCCAAAGGCTCCTTGCTGGCGCAAGAAGACAGGCTGGAGATGACAGATGACCCGGAACTCAGTACACCATGGCCTGGCAGGCAGAAGAAGCAAAGGGCTAGAAAGGTCAGCTGCAAAGGCTGAAGCCTGTTTTTTGGCTTTCAGCAGTTATATCCTGTGGGTATTGTGAACAATTGCCAGGTCAAAAAGAGAAGATTACAGCCAGCCGGACAGGCATGACGGAAGAAATGCGTAATTGCTCAAAAAGTCCGGGCAAACACTGAAATTGCCCCTGCCCCTGGATTCCCGCCCCAGCACCTATCTTTTCCAAAAAAGATATGTGCCGGACAGGCTGCGCGGGAATGACGGAAATGGCAAGTTCTCTCTAGCTCGTCATGCCCGCGAAGCCTGTACTCGTGCAGACGGGGAGCGGGCATCCAGGTCATGCTTGCCACATGTTATTGAGAAGTTACAGAAATGCGGCTGAAAGGCCCAGAAATTATGTCTTTTTTCTGATATTAATGAGGGTTGGATTCCCTTGCGTCCGGGTGTGAGACACGAATGATTTTTTATTTGGGCAGGGCTGCAATGAAAATTGACGCGCTTAAGGCGGTGTCAACCATGTTTGACAAGGTTCAGGGGTTATTGTCTTGACTTTTAATCAGGTTGTTCAGTGCATTTCTGGATAACCTTTTTCAGGTCTTCCATTCTGACCGGCTTGGACAGATAGCCGGTCATGCCCGCCTTGAGGAATCTTTCCCGGTCCCCGTCCATGGCGTGCGCGGTAAGGGCGATGATGGGAATTCTGGAATAATCAGCCGCCTTAAGGCTGAAGGCTGAAAGAGGAGGCTCAGTGTTTTGATCCCCCATGTCCGGCGTCCGATCTCCTGCCTCTTGGGTGCGAATGCGCCGCGTGGCCTCATCCCCGTCCATGACCGGCATCTGGATGTCCATGATCAGGCAGTCGAATTCCTGGTCCTTGAGCAGGTCCAGCACCTGCCGGCCGTTAGAGACGCAGCTTACCTCATGGCCCAGGGCCTCCAGCATTTTTTTTACGGCAAACTGGTTGGTGGGATCATCTTCAGCCAGAAGCACCCGCAGTCTGGTTTCAGGTTCTGGTGATTCTCCTGTCTGCTCATGCCCCTGGCCCGCATCCGCCTCAGGCAGCCTGAAGGGCAGGACAACATAAACCTCGGTCCCCTGTCCCGGAAGGCTGGCCAGGGAAAGATTTCCCCCCATGAGATGCACAAGACGGCTGACAATGGACAGACCCAGGCCCGCTCCCTGGTACTGCCTGGTGCGGGAACCGTCCACCTGGACAAAGGGTTTGAACAGTTCCCCGAGCTTGTCATCAGGGATACCAATGCCGCTGTCCGAGACTGTGAACAGAATCCTGAGGCCTTCATCCCGGACTGGGGGCAGGGGGCTCATGTCCAGGCTGACCCTTCCCTGTTCGGTATATTTAAGGGCGTTGCCCACCAGGTTGAACAGTATCTGGCGGACCCTGACCGGGTCTCCAGCCACTTCTTCAGGCAAAGCCGGGTCAACTGTGAATTGCAGGGAGACGGCCTTTTCTCTGGCTGTTATCCTGAACAGGTCGGCAACAGAATCCTGAAGCTCTTTGGTGCTCAGCTTCTCTTCATGGATGGTCATTTTCCCGGCCTCAACCCTGGACAGGTCAAGAATATCCGTCAGCAGCCTGTTCAGTCGCCCGGCCGAAACAATGGACAGGTCAACATACTCCTGCTGTTCACTGTCCAGGGAGGTTTTCTGCAGAAGCTGCATCAGGCCCATGATTCCGTTGATGGGTGTGCGGATTTCATGACTCATGTTGGCCAGAAACTCAGATTTGGCAAGGCTGGCGGCTTCGGCCTGATCCCTGGCCTGAACCAGGGCCTGTTGAGACTGCTTGCGCCCGGTGATGTCCGTCAGAAAGCCATCATAAATAACACCATGGTCCGGGCTCTGCTTGACCCTGGTGTTCATGGAGACCCAGATAATCTCTCCATCTCGACGCTTTAACCTGGTTTCAAAGTTGTTGACGTATCCCTGCTGATCCAGAATTTCCCTGTACTTAATCCTCTCATCAGGATTAAGATAAAGCTGGGCGCCGATATCAGAAACCAGGCTCATCATCTGCACCGGGGAAGCATAACCTAGTAATCTGGCGTACTCCTGATTCACTGAAATAAGGTCTCCCTCGGGTGTTGTCTGAAAAATGCCTACAGGGGCTGTCTCGAACAGTTCCCTGTACTGGCGCTCCCTTTTTTCCAGGCGCTTTTCTGCCTGCCTGCGCTGGGTGATGTCAGCGATGAACCCCTGGTAATGGACGATATTCTGGTTTTCATCGCGAACGGTCCTGGCGTTAATACAGACCCACACTACAGACCTGTCCCGGCGCAGCATCTGTTTTTCAAAATTGGTCACCTGGTCATGAACATCAAGCAGGCGCCGGAACTCTTCCCTGTCCCGGGGATGAGCATATATCTGTTCGGCAATGCTGACTACGGAATCGACCAGGGATTGGGGGGAATCATAACCCAATATGTCGGCCAGGGCCTGGTTGGCAGACAAAATCCTGCCTTCCGGGGTGGATATGAACACCCCGATGGGGGCGCTGACAAACATGTCATGGAGTTCTTGAAAGGAGAGTTGCGCTGCTCGCATATAATTGTGATGCCTGGAAGAACTTTGCCTGGAAAACGCACGCAGGCTCTGAAGGTGCCTTGGAAACATTTAAGGTTTTGAAGGACAGCTGTGTTATTTACTGATTTTTAACGCTGTCCAGGATCTCACGGATCTTGAGCATTAATTCCTTGAGCTGGAAAGGTTTGCAGATGATTCCTGCCGCGCCGGGCTTACCGGGCTGCGCTGCCTGGGTGATGGAATACCCGGTGGTGATGAGCACCCTTACTTGCGGGTTAATGTCCATCATCCTTTGCATTGACCTGTATCCGCCCATACCAGGCATGTTCAGGTCCATGAGCACCAGGTCGATGCGGCTGGTGTTTTGCTGATATATTTCCAGAGCCTGTTCACCGCTTGCAGCGCCCAGCACCTGATATCCCCAGTCATTTAAACCTTCAGCCGTCACTTCCAGGATTTCTTGATCATCATCCACCACCAGGATGGTTTCCGTGCCTTTCACCGAAACAGTTGCGGGCGGTTCTTTGCGGGTTTCATCTTCCTGCTCCTGCTTTGCCGCGGGAAGGTAGATCTTGAAGGTCGTACCCTGCCCGATTTCACTATAGCAGGTAATATGGCCGCCATGAGATTTGACAATGCCATATACAGTGGCCAGTCCAAGACCGGTGCCCTTGCCTCTGTCCTTGGTGGTGAAAAAGGGATCAAAGATATGGTTCTGGGTTGTTTTATCCATGCCTCTGCCAGTGTCTGAGACCATAAGCAGCACATATTTTCCCGGACTGGTCCGGGGATGAGTCCGGGAAAACTGTTCGTCCAGATCAATATTTCTGGTTTCAAAGGTCAGTCTGCCTCCGCCGGGCATGGCATCAGCCGCGTTGATGCCCAGATTGAGCAGGATCTGCTCAATCTGCACGGAGTCAGCATGGACCAACCGGATATGGTCCCGGGTATGCACTTCAATCCGGACCATTTTGGGGATGGTTCTCTCAAGGATCTTCACCGCGCTGAGGATCTCCTGGTTGAGATCCAGGAGCTGCCTGACGGGTTCAGCCTTGCGGCTGAAGGTCAGCAGCTGGCGGATAAGCCCCGCTGATCTGCTCAATAACTTCTCTACGGTTCTCAGGCGGTTGACTTCAGGGTGATCCTGGGACTTGTTTGCCAGCAGAAGTTCAATATTCCCGCTCATGGCCTGCAGCAGATTGTTGAAATCATGGGAAATACCGCCGGTCAAGGTGCCGATGGATTCCATCTTCTGGGCCTGATAAAGCTGGGACTGCAGTTTTTCCCTTTCTTCTCTGGCTCGTTTTTGCTCGGTAATGTCCATGATCATCCCAATGGAACGGATAACCTTTCCTGAGGCGTCCAGTTCATTAACAGATTTTTCATGGACAAACCTGGTTTCACCGCTGCTCCTGTTTAAGATCCTGTATTCCAGCTCGTAGCCGTTCTCCTCCCGCGGGGAATGAGCAGAGTGCACAGCGTGGACCGTATCCCGGTCTTCCGGGTGGACAGACTCCAGAAACAGCTCATACGCCGGCTCAATGTTCCTGGGATCAATCCCCAGTATTCGATAGAATTCGTCGGACCAGATCAAACCCTCTGTGCCCGGTTCCAGTTCCCAGCTCCCGATCCTGGCGATCTCCTGTGATTTGGAAAGCAGTTCTTTGCTCCGGCGCAATGACTTCAGCAACAGACTCTGTTCCTGCAGTGCCAGGCGAAGTTCCTCGACCTTGGCGTCCAGGCTTTTCTTCATCTCAACCATGCGCTGACCCACCTCAATCCGGGCCAGAAGCTCGCCCACGTTGAAAGGCTTGGTCAGGTAATCACTGGCTCCGGCCCCCAGACCGGCAATGATATCGGCCTTGTCTGTCTTGCAGGTGAGCATGATGATATAAGGGATGTGTTCGGATGACCGGGCTCGAATTCTTTTCAAGACCTCCAGCCCGTCCATCCCGGGCATCAGCCAGTCCAGTATGGCCAGCCGGGGTGCCCCGGGCTCCCGCATAACCTCCCATGCCTGCAGACCGTCAGTGGTGACAATCACCTCATGCCCGGCCTTATTAAGCACGGCAGAGAGCAGGTCCCTGGAAACACTGTCATCTTCAGCGATGAGAACACGCATTAAAAACTCCTGGGTCAATTAATCAGCTTCAATTTTCTCAGCTCCTCCAGCAGACTGTTTTTGTTGATGGGTTTGACCAGATAAGCATCGCATAAGCCCTTGAATGAATCAATAATATTTCTGGGGTCGTCCAGGGCTGTGGTCATCAGTATTTTTGCTCCTCTGGTGGAGATGATTCCTTTTGACTCCTCCAGTTCTCTGATGGCCTGCAGGGCCTTTTGGCCATCCATTACCGGCATCATGATATCCATGCAGATCAGGTCATAGGGGCGGCCCTGTTCAAGGGCCTTGCGCACCGCTTCAACCGCTTCCCGGCCGTTGACAGCGATGTGCGTTGGCCCGTAGACCTTGAGCATCTCCTGCATAACCAGCCTGCCAGTAAATTCATCTTCTACAATCAAAGTCTTCATGCATTTGTCCTTAAAAACTTTGTTTAGCTTATTCATCCCGGTCTGGTCGAGTTTTTTCTGCGGCCTGCTTCAGCAGCTGAAAAGCATCTTCCAGTTTCCGGACCACACCAAGGGCTTTCTGAAGGTCTCCCGATTCAAGGGCTCTTTCCAATTCTTTGATCCTGGAAGACATGATTCCGGCATGGACATTGGCGCAGGACCCCTTCAGGGAATGGGCCAGCCTGTCTGCCTCTTCAAGATCGCTTTTTCCCAGACAGTTCTCAAGGAGCTTTATTCTCCCGGGGATTTCTTGAACAAAACGCTCCATAACTGTTTCCACCAGCTGCTTATCTCCCATAAGCCGATTCAGCATGCCGGCCCTGTCCCAGACATGATGATCTGATTCCTGGCTGGAATAGTCCCGGCTGTTCCGGGGTTTGATGCTGCCTTTACCGTTCATGATGCATACCTGAGTTATGTTAATAAAATTGAGGTTGTAACTACTCGCCATTACCCTGGCAGGCCTTTAACAATAGGGTTAAAAAAATATCGTAAATAGTTGTTCCGGTTTATGGATTTGCCTGCCTGGATCCGGGCCTGGCGCCATGGAAGGTTACAGTGACTGTTGTCCCCCTTCCAGGGGACGAATCAAAATCAATAGTTCCCCCATGATCCTGGATGACAGCCGAAGCAATGGCCAGCCCCAGTCCGGTGCCACCGGTTTTCTCCCTGGTAGTGAAAAAAGGGTCGAATATTCTGTCCATGATCTCTGCAGGGATTCCTTCTCCCTGGTCTTCAATGCTCAAGATAACAGCTCCATGAAAGGTATCCCCGCGGGTCTTCAGGGTAATGCCCTGGTTTTTATCAGCAAGGGCCTGGAAGGAGTTTATGAGCAGATTGACCACCACCTGTTCCAGCTTGACAAAATCGCCCTGGATCAAGGGAAGGTCGGGATCAAGGTCAACTGCAAACCGGTGGGTATGCCGGGCCACGGTCTTGTTGAGCATGGTCAGGGCCGCGTGGACAACATCGTTCAAATTAACTTCCTGTCTCATATTCAGGGGGGTTTCCCTGGCGAATTCTTTAAGCTCAGAAACAATTCTCTTGATTCTTTTGCACCCTTCCTGAACTCCTGAAAAAAGCTCAGTGGCGTAACCCCTGACTTCTTCAAACGGAATGCCCGCCGGCTTGAGATCCCCGTGCTGCTGGTAATGGCGCTCAAGTATGGGGAAGGAATCCTTCCACATTCTTTCCAGCAGGGGGGCGTTGAGCATTATCAGATTGTTGGGATTATTGATCTCGTGGGCCACTCCGGCAACCAGGGTTCCCAGAGCGGTCATTTTGGCTGCCTGGGCCAGCTGTTCCTGCTGTTTTTTCTGCTTCTTTTCCAGGTGTTTTTTTTCTGTAATATCGCTGATGACATTAACCCATCCAATATGCCGGCCTGATTCGTCATCCAGGGACAGCAGCTTCTGTTCAGTCAGAAATTCGGTTCCATTTTTTCGCCTCATCCTGTATTCAGCGAAAAACAAAGAACCTTTTCCCAGCCTGGCCTGCTTAAGCTGCTGTTTGAAATCTCTGAACAGGTTTTGGTCCTCAACGTGCAGCAGACTCAGACTCTGTCCCCGCACTTCTTCCTGGCTGCAGCTGAAAATTTTCAACGCTGCCGGATTGCAGTCCATGATTTCCAGATTATGTTCATTAACAATGAGAATGGCATCATTCAGAGCGGCAAAAGTTCGCTCCAGGAGCTGTTTGCTTTCCCAGACCTCAGCAACTTTTGAGGACAGGGCTGACTGAAGATCCACGATACGCCTGCCGGCGTCTATCCTTGCCCGGAGCTCCATAATGTTCACCGGCTTGGACAGATAGTCGTCCGCGCCCACGTCCAGTCCCTGGACCACATCTTCCTTATCACTCCGGGCTGAAAGAATAATCAGGTATGGCTGGGCTTCTTTTTTTAGAGCGCGGATTCTTCTGCACACTTCCAGGCCGTCCATCCCGGGCATCATCCAGTCCAGGATGGCCATCGCCGGAGCGTCATCCTGGCGCATAATCTCCCAGGCATCGGTTCCATTGACCGCGGTCAACACCTGGTAACTCCATTTGAGCAGTGAATCCTCCAGGACTGTCCTGGAGGCAAAATCATCTTCAGCGATAAGGATGCGCTTCAATTTTTCAGTTCCCGGGTTTGACCATCTTGTGGATAATACTTTCTGTCATGCCTGGCCTTAAAAACAACTTTACCAGGAAGTCTCACCTGTCAAAAATAATAACTTCCCCTGTGCCTGCCGCCTTTTTCCTGAGCCGTCCTGATTCCAGCCTTTCCTGTTCCACTATCTGCTGCTGCCAGGAAGAGGGCAGCTTCTTGACAAAAGCTTCATCAGTGTCGG
>PWNK01000146.1 GCA_003557865.1 Desulfonatronovibrio sp. | reverse complement strand
GATAACATTTTGAAATAACTGGATTCCCGCCTACGCGGGAATGACTGTGTGTTTAAACAGGATTATTCAATATATTCCTAAGCGGGCCATGCCCGCAACCCAAACAAGAAGATTATTGAACCACAAAGACACGCAGGTCACTAAGTTTAAAACAGCAAGGAGGTTATTTTGAAAACCGGGCAACGGTTTTCAAAAAGGCTGCCTTTTCATTTGCCGTCTTCCCGACAAATGAAAAACCAAAACCCTTTGTACTTTCTTCCTTTGTGTCCTTTGTGCCTTCGTGGTTCAAATTTTCTTGTTTTTTATGACAAGGTTTCTTGAGACTAATGACAGTCAAGTGCCAATGCCAGTATATACAATTAGCAAATAACATACCAGCAATCCCGTAATAACCAGCAGGATCTTTCATCTGGGCAATCCTTACGGATCATGTTGATTATAATGAAATTTTTCTCTATAGTCCAGACCAGATCCAGACAATTATCCAGATGTTCTCAAAGCCGGTGTGCATTTTGCTTCACTTATCAGCCCGGCTTTTCTCAAAATGTTGCACTATTTTGCATAGCAGGCGCCTTTCTTGCGCAGGTTAGTCAACGTCCGCCGTGGCGGATCACCTTTTTGCCTTTGTGGTTCAAATTTTCGTACAAGAAAGTTATGAACCACAAAGGCACGAAGGGCACAAAGTATATAAGAGCAAATCGTCCTGTCTTGCTTGGCGATCTTTGCGCCTTTGCGTGAGAATGATCTCTTGGGTTGCGGGCATAGCCCGCTTTAGGAAAGCAGGGGACTGGGAGCACTGAGTGTTTTTTGAAAAATTAATCGGGACAGTCCCGAAGCCAGGGACAGTCCCCGTGCCTGGCCGTGTTTTATTGCATTTTACAGCTGGACAGCTTCAACAAACTCAATAAATATCTTGTTTTCAAAAAACACGGAGTGCTCCCAGGGGGCAGGCACTCCCGTGCCACATGCAACCGGCCTAAACTGTTACAAATGTTCTTATCTTTTTGACAATGCTTCAGACAACCAGCACATCATCCCAGGCCAGGTCCTGGCTGACAGAAGCCTGCGCCCTCATGGCCCGGGTCCTGGGCAGACCCGAGCGCCAGGACCTGCTGATCAGCCACGGCAGGGACATGGTGCTGGACACGGCTGAAGGGGTTTATCCGTTATCCGGGAAAAAAGGAGATAAACCTGACAAACCAGGCATCACCTACTACGGCCTGGAAGCCGCCAGACAGGAACTGATAAAGCGGCAGTCCTGCTCCAGGCTCAGGGCGAAGATCAGGGACTCTTACCTGAGTGAAAGCCGGCAAATGAACTCCAGCCCCCTGATCCGTGACCTCAGGAAAGAACAGGGCCTGCCCGAAGAAGTCAATCTCTACTCCATGCTGCCCAACCCCGGAGCCAACGCCCCTTTTGCCGTCCTCACCAGACAGATTGCCGCCCTGAACTTTGAATCCCTGTGGTTCTGCCTGTGCACAAACCAGAAAATATGGCGGGAAAACCAGCAGGCACATCAAGAGCTGCGCGACTGGCTGGGGCCTTATACCTCACTTCTGGGCGACCGGGATATTCCTTCAGATATCCTGCAGTACCAGGAAGACGGCTATTCCGGAAGAAACCTGTTCAAATGGTCCCTGCTGCAGCCAGGCATCGCCTCCCTGAAGGTGAACAAGGCTTATATCCAGAGCATTCACCTCAACAGCCGGTTCTTTGACCAGGACATGGCCATGGGCAAAATCAGGCTGAACCAGGTTCGAAATAAAAACCGTTCTCCGTCCGGGGCACAAACCCCTGTCCACAAAACAAACGCTCAAACCACCGGGCCTGAATACGTAATCCTGGGAGATTTTCACAACAGATTGTTCAGGTTTTTTTTCCCGGGTATGGCTTTACAGGACATATCACTTTTTTTTAAATCCATCTTCCGGGAAAGACTTAAAAACAATGCCAGATCTTATTACAGGCTGTACCTGATGTTCGCCCTGCAAAACATCATCCTCATGGAAAATTTCTCCCTGAGCGGCTCATGCCCTGGAGAAAAAAAATTCACCGAGGACATAGTCCTGCCCGCCCTTGAGGAGATTGAATCCTGCTTCGGGCTGGCCCCGCTTATTGTTCCTGTGTCACCCTTCAAGCCGGAGACAATCAGATGGTATTACCTCCCCGCGTCTCCCCCACTCTCACAGGCCCTCAAGGCTCAGGGCATAGTTTTTCCGCCCGGTTCCCGGCATGAAAGCAGTATATAAAATCTACCACCCAGGCCCGGGCATATCCAGCCTGAGGCCCCACGCGCGAGTCGTCCTGGAGGCTGATATCCCGCTGAACCAGCCCCTGGAGCGGGAACAGCTGCAAAAGGCCATGAACTATCTGCGGTCAGCTTCCCGGATACAGGCTGATACCTATGTCAGCCCGGCAGGCACTGCTGCTCAAATCTTTCTGGAATCAGCCCTCCTGGTCCAGCGCTGCTTTGTCTACCCTGTTTCCTGGGGTAAAACAGTCCCCCTTGCGGAAAACAGGACAGAAATCGCCTTTGAAATCGCCCGCCCCAGGATTTTCAGCGCCGTGACCGGATGCGCCCTGGCCATGACCAGATCAGCCCTTGCTACGGACAGGGCCAGAAAGCCTGAAGACATCCTGAGGCAGTTTCAATCTGATCTGACACCGGAGATCAAGCATATCTACGCCTTTGACAGGCTGAAAACAGCTGCCCGGCTGGGGATTTTCGCCCAGACCGCCCCGGGAATGCCCGAAGGCCATGTCCAGGTGGGCCAGGGAACCTCCAGCCGTTTGCTGGCCCCGGGATTTACCGACCTGACCTCTCATCTCGGCCGGGAACTGGCAGGCAATAAGATATACGCCCGGCAGTGCCTCAAGGCCGCCGGTCTGCCCACTCCCTCCCAGTTCCAGGCCAGGGGGGAGGAAAACATTGTCCTGGCGGCTGAAGACATGGGCTGCCCTGTGGTCCTCAAACCGGTCCGGGGAAGCAAGAGCAGAAAAGTGGTGGTCGGACTGCAAAACCCTGATGAAATTCGAAAAGCCTGCCGGGAAACATTCGGCAGGCAGGCCCGGGTCCTGGTGGAAGAATACCTTCAAGGGATGGATTACCGGATGCTGGTCATCGGGGGGGAGTTTGCCGCGGCAGCCCTGCGTCTGCCTTTGCTGGTCACCGGAGACGGCCTGCGCACCGTGGCGGAGCTGATCTCCATGACCAACGAGGTCCAGCGGCGTCAGGGATGGATCCTGGGCGTTGTAACCATCAACCTGGACAATGAAATTTTAAGGGTTCTGGCCGCTCAGAACCTGGCCCCTGATTCCGTGCCTGAGCCTGGAAGAGATGTGATCCTGCGCCGCAACTCCTCCGGGGAATCCCTGTCCAGGGATATTACCAGCCTGGTTCATCCGGACAACAGGGACCTGGCAGTCGCCGCGGCCCGGGCCTGCAGGCTGGACGTGGCTGGAATTGATTTCAACTCTCCGGATATTTCCCGGTCCTGGAAAACAGGGGCGGGATCAATTGTTGAGGTCAATGCCGGGCCTGCCGTGGACATTCACATGTACCCACAGCAGGGCAAATGGCGAGATATCAGCTGGAAAATAATCCGCTTC
>PWNK01000126.1 GCA_003557865.1 Desulfonatronovibrio sp. | reverse complement strand
CTGGGTGCTGATAGCCAGCCTGACTGCCCTGCCGGTATCGTCGACTCATTCCATAGTGGGGAGTATTCTCGGCTTTTCTTTTGTTGCCGGGGGGCCCAACGTGATCAACTGGTGGGTATTATCGGGCGTGGTAGCCTCCTGGTTTATATCCCCGCTCTTTGCCGGGGGAATAGCTTACCTCATATTTACCCATATCCGAAGATTCATCTTTTATCAGCAGCACTACCTGCAGCAGGCCAGGATATGGGCGCCGCGCTGGATCGCCCTGACCGCCCTTATTGTTGGATATTCCTTTCTTTACAAGACACCTGTGGGCAAAGAGCTGGATTTGACCAGGGTTGATGCGACGATGATCACAACCGGCTTTGCCTTGGTGGTCTGGGTGGTTTCCAGACATTTTGTCAATAAAATGACCAGCAGAATGGAACAGAACGTGGAAGAGGTGGAAGGTATTTTTCGCAGACTGCAGATTATGACCGCCTCCTATGTGGCCCTGTCCCACGGGGCCAACGACGTGGCCAATGCCATCGGACCGGTTGCGGCCATATATATAATCGCCAGGCAGCAGGCCATGATTGAAACCGCGGAGATCCCGATTTACATGCTTATCCTGGGAGGTGTAGGACTGTCCATGGGCATTGCCATGCTGGGGCACAAGGTCATTGCCACTGTGGGCAATAAAATCACCACCTTGACCCATACCAGAGGGTTTGCAGTTAACTTCAGCACTGCCACCACGGTCCTGGTGGCCTCAAATCTGGGAATGCCGGTATCCACTACTCATTCATGCGTAGGGGCCGTTACCGGTGTAGGTCTGGCCAGAGGATTCAGCGCGGTTAATTTCGGAGTTCTCTGGCGGATAGTCGGCTACTGGGTACTGACTGTTCCCATTGCCGCTTTTACTTCCATTGTAATTTTTCAGGTCCTGCAATGGATGTTTATTTACTGATCCTTGTTGTTGACAGGATTTATGATCAGCATGATTTTAAAGTTTTGCAGATCTGGACTATTTTAACCGCGACTATCTTAAGAGGTGCTGCAAATGCGACTTAATTTTTTTGGACTGCTGACCCAGAAATCACCAATGGAAAGGCTGCTAGAACATTATGAGAAAATCCAGCAGTCTGTGGATATTATCAATGACTCTCTGGAGTGTTATATTGTCGGCGGGCAGTGCGTTGAGTTCAAGACCATGCAGAACGACCTCAATGAACTTGAATCCCAGGCTGATAAGATCATTCGCTATATCCGCAACCATTTGCCCAGAAGTCTTTTCATGCCAGTGGACAAGGTTCTTTTCCTAAAATATACCAGCGCCCAGGATGATATTCTGGATTCAGCCCAGGAGGCTTTTGACTGGCTGGCCATGAGGACCATGGTCATTCCCGAAGCATTTCAAAAGGATCTCATTTATCTGGTTGATGATGTGGGCAACATGGTCAACCTCCTGGGTCCGGCACTGAAAGACACGGTTTCCCTGGTCCATTTCGAGAATCTGGACAGGGAGGGTACCAAGGAACAATACCGCAAAATACGGGAGAAAAGACACGAAATATCCAGGTTCAAAAACGCGCTGACAGGCAATGTTTACCGCTCGGAATACGAATTCAAGGATATATACCAGTTGATTCATTTTGTTGAAAGAATGTATGCCATGTGCCACAGTTGCAGCAAGTGCGTTGAAATTCTGCGGTCGATGATTGCCCGTTGATGACAACAGATTGTCGGCATCACCCACTGCAATACCATGTAACTATTAACTATAGCCCTGACCTGCCTGGGCTATAGTTGCGCCAATGCCTGCCCTTTGTACCGTCGACGGTTTGGTTTTTGCCGTTGGCAGAGCACTGACAGGAACAGTTTTTTTGGGCACCCCTTTTTTGGCGCCTTGCTTCCAACCCTCAACTCCCTCTGAAGCCGTGGGTAAATCCTGGGTCATAGAGCCTGGATCTGGGGGCGTTTTCCCTTTCCGGGAGAATCAGGAAAACAGCCTGGCCTTTGATTTTATGTTTCCTGATGGTCCTGCTCAGGCTGGCCAGGCTGGTCTGAATTACCAGTTCATCTTTCCAGCCCACTTTCCATCCGATGATGACCGGAGTATTCTTTTCCAAGCCAGATTCTAACAGACTTTTCTCAACGTCTTCCGCCATTTGTGCAGACAGATAAACAGCCATGGAGCTGCGGGTGGCCCCCAGCCTGGACAGTTCCTGGGACTCGGGCACTCTTGTCCGGCCTGGCGACCTTGTGATGATCAGGGTCTGGCAGACTTCAGGCAGGGTGAAGGATATTTTAGCTGATGCTGCGGCGGCAAAGGCAGCTGTAACACCTGGGATTATTTCAAACGGTATGCCAGCATTCTGGAGCAGCTCCATCTGTTCGTGAATGGTTCCAAATATGGACGGATCCCCGGTATGCAGCCTGGCCACCAGTTTTTCCTGAGCATAAGCAGAGACCATGAGCGCGTGGTTTTCTTCCAGGGTTAGACCTGAGCTGTCAATAATTGTTTCTGCCCGGGATTTCTCGAAGATGGAAGCAGGGACCAGTGAGCCCGCATAGATGATCAAATCAGCCTGCTCTATGATTCTGAGCCCCTTGACGGTAATCAGCTCAGGGTCACCGGGTCCTGCACCGACGAAATATATTTTACCCTTATTGTTCACCGGGCTTGTTTTTCTTTTTCGATTATGGATTTTAAGATGGAAAAACTCTTTTCCAGGGAAAAGCTTTCCTTGATATTCTGGCGCAAAAGATCCTTGATGGGCTGGACAAGTCTGATGGCCTGATCAATCTCCGGGTTGCTGCCTTTGACGTAAGCACCAATGTTGATCATGTCTGAAGCCCTGGTGTAGGCGGCCATGAGATGAATAATTTTTTGTCCTGTATCTATGATTTCCTGGGGGATAATATCCACCCTCAGCCTGCTGACACTTTTCAGGATGTCTATGGAGGGGTAGTGTCCCTCATCTGCCAGCTCCCTGGTGAGGACTATATGACCATCCAGAATGGAGCGGACAGCGTCAGCAACAGGCTCGTTAAAGTCGTCTCCCTCGACAAGCACAGTATATATTCCGGTTATGCTGCCTTTGGGGCTGTTTCCCGTCCTTTCCAGCAGCTTGGGCAGCTGAGTAAAAACCGTCGGGGTATAACCTCTTGTTGTGGGCGGCTCCCCTGCGGCCAGCCCGACTTCCCGGGCAGCCATGGCAAATCTGGTCACTGAGTCCATCATCAGCAGGACATCCCGGCCCTGATCACGAAAGTATTCAGCAATGGCTGTGGCGGCGTATGCTGCCCGCATCCTGATCAGGGGTCCCTGATCGGATGTGGCGACCACAAGAATTGATCTGGCCATCCCTTCTGGTCCCAGGTCCTTTTCCATAAACTCCAGAACTTCTCTTCCCCTTTCACCAACCAGGGCAATGATGTTGATATCCGCTTTGGTATATCTGGCCATCATGCCCATCAGGGTGCTTTTGCCGACTCCTGACCCGGCCATGATCCCAATCCTCTGACCCTTGCCCAGGGTGAGCAGGGAATTGATGGCCTTGATCCCCACGTCAAGAGGCTGGCTGATGCGTGGTCTGTCAAGGGGGTTAAGCGGTTCAGCGTACAGGGGATAAAACTTTCGGGCAGGGGAAAAAACATTTTTGCCCAGGGGTTGGCCAAAGGCATTTATGGCCTGGCCGAGATATGTCTTGCCCACCGGGATCAGAGGAGGGGTGGCAGTGTTTTTGATCAATGTTCCCGGCTTGATCCCCCGCATATCTTCGTAGGGAATAAACAGGACAGATCCGTTGCGAAAACCCACCACCTCTGCGTTAATTGAACTTATTGTATTATGTTCATCGGGCAGAAGCCGGCATATTGACCCTAAAGGGGCTTTTATCCCCTGTCCTTCCACCACCAGACCTATCACCTTGGATACTTTCCCGTAAGTAAGGACAGGGTTGATATCCCGAAGAAGGCCTTTACAGGTCTGGATGTCCAGGGTCATGAATCTTCCTCAGTAAGGGTAAGCTGCTCGACGATTTCCTTTACCTGCCGGTATCGGCTGTCAAGGGTATTGTCGACGACCCCGGTGCCGTTTTCCAGGATAAGCCCCCCCTTTTTTACTGTTGAGGAAGGCCTGATTCTATAGTTGAGTAACTCTGGATGTATTTCCCTTGCCCTTTCCAGCATTTCTTTGACAATCTGCTCGTCATCCCTGGAGACCGTGATATTCAGTTCCCTGCTTCTATCCACAAGCTCCAGACTCTGATCTAAAAGGGACTGCATTATCTCAATCCGGTTTTTGCTGACTTCCATGCCCAGTATTTTGTCAATGGATGTCATGAGCACAAAGATAATATCCTGGCGGTAGTCGTTCCAGAGTTTTTGCTTTTCAGCATTGAGATTAAGAAATATTTTGCTGATGCTGGAACTCAGCTCTTCTTTTTTGGCCAGTATTTCTCCCGCCGCCTGGCTGAGCCCTTCATTTCGGCCCTCCTCATATGCCTTGAGCCTGATTTCCCTGGCTTCAACCATGGCCTTGCTGATGATCTCAGAAGCTGCTGTCCGGGCCTTTTCCCTGACTTTTTCCAGAAATCTGGCTTCGGTTTCAGGGGTGTCCATGCGCACCAGATTTCTGGCCTGGGCATTGACTTCGTCCAGGTTTCTGGTCTGCAGGCCCATAATCACCCGTCCCCCCCTGAATTTGGGAACAGGATCAGACAAGGACATCTCCCCCCCCCTTTCCAGTGATAATTATCCTGCCCTCGGCTTCAAGGCGGCGGACAATCTTGACCACATTCTGCTGGGCTGCCTCCACATCACTGAGCCTGACAGGACCCATGATCTCCAGGTCTTCTCGAATCATGTTGGCTGCCCGCTCCGAGAGATTGCTGAAGAATTTTTCCTGCAGATCTTCAGTGGCTGTCTTCAGGGCCATGGTAAGATCTTCATTGCTGATTTCCTTGAGTACTTCCCGAACCGCACGGTCATCCAGTTCCTGGATGTCTTCGAAGACGAACATCAGCTGTCTGATCTCCTCAGCCAGCTGACTGGACTCTTCTTCAATATCCGAGAGGACTTCCTCTTCAATGCTTCTCTCAACAGCGTTGAGGATTTCAGCTACGGACTGAACTCCGCCCACTTTGCGGCCTTCCTTGGCTCCCATGGCTATAAGTTGGTTTTGGAGTACCTTGTCCACTTCCATGATCATGTCCTCTGGAACCGCCTCAAGTTTTGCCAGGCGCATCAGGATTTCAGCCCTGATGCCCGGAGGCAGACTCTGCAGGAGCTCCCCGGCGCTTTCCGGGGGGAGGTGGCCGGTAATCAGGGCCAGGGTCTGGGGATGTTCGTTGCGCAATATCTGGGCAAGGATTTTCGGGCTGACATTCGCCAGTTCTTTGAAGGGCATGGGTCCGGTTTCCATATCCAGAGAATCCATAACATACTTGGCGGTATCGGAGTCAAGGAGCTTGGTTAAAAGACGTTTGACCTGGTCAGGCCCGCCAAGAAGCATTTCCTTGCCCAGGATCAGTGACTGGTTGAACTCCTTAAGCACCTCTTCGGCTTTTTCCTTGGGCACGCTTTCCATTTCGAGCATTGCCCTGGAAACCTGGGTGATTTCGTTTTTATCCAGTCTCTTGAAAACATCTGCAGTAAAATTATCCCCAAGGGCCAGCAAAAGGATGGCGGTCTTCTGAACACCGCTTATTTTGCCAAAGTTAGCCACCTAAGCCTTCTCCTCTTTCAGCCATTTTTTGACCACGGCGAAGGCCCGGTCAAAGTTCTCATCAACCAGCTGGGCAGCAAAGGCCTTGATGTCCTCCATGCGTTTCTGGGCCTCCATCCCTTCAATTTCCTCATCACTCATGCCCGCACCGATAGCTTCACGGTCTCTGCCTTCTGGAAGTCCGGCCGGCTGATCTTCTTCTTCGGCTACCCTGGGTTTGAGTATGGCCATTACTATAGGCCTTACCACCAGCAGGAGGAAAAGTAAAACCAGCAGAGCATTTAGAAGGGGCTTCCCGATGACCTGAAAGTATTCGGCAATTGTGTCTGTGAAAGTCGGCTCAGGTTCAATTTCCGGCATTCCAAAGGAAATATTGCTCACCTCGATATTGTCTCCTCTGGCATTGTCAAATCCGACAGTTCTCTCCACAAGTTGCCTTATTCTTTCCATTTCAGTCTGAGGAAGGGGTTCATAAACTGTTTCGCCTGCTTCATTGACAACGTATCGTCCGTCTACAAGCACGGCTATGTTCAGTCGGCTCACATCTCCCACTGATCCAATTATGCTTTGCTCCTCCCTGCTGATCTCAAAGTTGGTTGTTCTTGTTTCTCTGGAGGTCTGCTGGGATGTTGCAGGTCCAGTATACCCTTCGCCCTGAAAGGCAGGCTCTGGAACACCTGCTTCCATGTGCGTGTCCCCCCTGCTTTCTTCTTCGGAACGCTGTTCACTTCGAACCACAGCGCTGTCGGGATCAAAGAGCTCCTTGCGGATTGTTCTTCGATTAAAGTCCAGGTCAGCATTGACCTTGGCAATGACCCTTCCATGCCCTGTAATCGGCGTGAGCATGTGTTCGATACGACGTTCGAGATTCTGCTGATAAGCAAGCTGATATTCCAGTTGAGTGCTGGTAAGTCCATCCAGCGAGTCAGACCTGGGTTCATACAGTACCCTGCCCCGGGTATCAGATATGGTTACCTTGTCCGAGCTCATTCCCTCAACGCCGGTGGCTATCAGATTGACTATGCTCTGGATCTGACCGGACTCAAGTCTTCTTCCGGTTTTCAGCTGCAGCACTACAGATGCCGACGGCGGGCTCTGTTCTTCAATGAAAAGACTGCGACTGGGCATAACCAGGTGCACTCTGGCCTGTTCTATTTCGTCAAACTCTGCAATGGTTCTGGACAGCTCTCCCTGAAGGGCCCGCTGGTAATTGATCCTCTGCACAAAGTCGGTCTGTCCGATCCTGCTTTCATCAAAAAGCTCAAAGCCTATACCTGAGCCGTGAAGAGCACCCTCCCCGGCCACCACAAGCCTCAGCCTGTGAACCGCGTCACGGGGGACCATAATGGTCCTGCCCCCGTCTTCAATTCGGTACCTGATATTTTCCCTGTCCATGATGTTCATTACCCGGGAGGCGTCTTCCGAGTAGAGATTTGAATATAGGACCTCATATTCCGTCCTGGTCAGAAAAAACATGAGCATGAGGAAAGTCAGAATGACTGATGCGCTGAGACCGCCCAGAAGAATTTTCTGGGAGATGGAACTGTTCTCCCAGAATCCCCTGATTTTATCAGTGATGTTGTTTAAAAAAGGAGGCATATTTTTCCTCTGGAGCGATTGAAGGTTAAATGCCCGGTTGTTTTCAGCCTAATCCATACAACTATTAAACATCTTGTGCGTAAAGAGTTATGAGGACCGCCAGGCTGTGGGGCGGTAAAAGGTTAAAAGCAAGCCAGGCAAATAAGACTTTTTGCAGGTGCATCCTAAAAGGGCATGTGCATCAGTTCCTTGTAAGCTTCCATGACCTTGCCCCGGACAGCGGTTGTGAGCTGCATGGCAATTCCTGCTTTCTGCATGGCAATCATCAGTTCGTGAACGTTTTGATTCTCTCCTGCAGCAAAGGCGGTGATCATCTGGTTTTTTTCGGTCTGCATCGAGTTGACTCTGGTCAGGGACTTCTTCAAGGTTTCCGTAAAATCGTCATAGACAACTTTTTTCTGACCGGTCTTGAATTCGTTGCCGGATTCAAGGGCAGCACTGTAGGCTTTCATGGCCATGGGCGAAATACTCATGCAGTCATCTCCTGTTTGTTTGCGTCCCAGGTATTATTCACCGAAGTTAGCGCCCTATTTCAAGAGCCTTGTTGAACATGGCCTTGGTGGTGGTTATGCTAGAAACATTGGCCTCATAGGTGCGCATGGCAGTCAGCATGTTTGCCATTTCTTCGACCACGTTTATATCCGGCAGGCGGACATAGCCTTCATGGTCGGCGTCCGGGTGTCCGGGATCGTGGACCATCTTAAAGGGACGGTTATCGTTTAATACGGCCTTGACCTTGACCCCGGCCAGTTCTCTGTCCAATTCGCTCTGCATGGCTCTGCCAAAGGGTGTTTCAACCGGTACTGACTGGAAAAGTACGGTTTTGCGTCTGTAAGGGCCTCCTTCAGGGGTGCGGGTTGTATTGACGTTGGCCAGGTTCATGGAAATGACATTGAGGTGGGTTCTTTCGGCGCTTAAGGCTGACGCCCCGATCTCAAGTGATTTCATCAAGCTCATTATCTTCCTCCTTCAGTTATGGCAGACTTAAGCCCTTCAAAGTTTTTATGCATAACCTGGGAAAGGGCGTTGTACATCAAGGTGTTCTGGGCCATGATGGACATCTCCTTATCCAAATCTACAGCGTCCTCCCCCTGGTATACCCTGGGCTCAATGCTTTTGAAAAAGTCAGCTCCAAAAGATTTTGAATCAAAGACTGCCGGGAGATGCCTTTGGTCGGTCCGGGCTACCTTCCCTTTTCCGTCAAGATCCAGGGCCGCCTGAAGCCTTTCTTCAAACTCGACCCTTCTGGCCTTGTAACCGGGCGTTTTTATGTTGGCCAGGTTTGAAGAGACAACATTTTGACGTTCCAGTCGCATGTCGAGCACCCTGGAGGTTACTTGAATATGAAGGCCGAATAATGGTTTCATGGGTTCACTCCTAAGCATAAAAGGCTGATGGATTTTTGTTACCACATCCAAGCAAATCCTGTTCCACAATATGCGTGTGTTTATCTGAAGCTGCTTATGGTCACAGAAAGCAGTTTACAAGGCCTGTTTGCCATTTCCATGTTCTCTGCTGGTGGCACATATGTTGCTATGATTGTTGTGAGTGCAAATATTTGAAAACTACTGAGAGGAGAGTTATGAGCAACAATCTTGATTATGAAATCAACAAAGAGCTAGGCGAATGCTACCTGTTCATGGGGGAACTGGACAAAGCAGAGCAGTACTATCAAAAGGCTGCCAATTCCAATGGGGTGCATGCTGAACCCTATATCGGGCTGGCCACTATTGCGGTTCAGAAGGGTGAGCTGAAAAAGGCGGGCACACTTTATGAGAAAGCGGCCAAGGTTGAGCCCAATGACAAGGCTTTTGCCGGACTGGGCCATATCGAGACAGAGCTCGGTTCCCATGAAAGGGCTTTTGGTCTTTTTGAACAATCTTTAGCAATTAATCCGGGGAACATAATATCCCTGTTTGGTCTTGTTCAGACGGCCTACAGCCTGGGAAAGATTGAAGAGGCTGTTCATTATCTGGAAAGCGCCCTGGAACTTGATCCTTCAAAACACGAAGTCAGGTTTTCTCTAGCTGGATGTCTGAAGAGCATGAACAGAAATGAAGAGGCACAAAAGCATCTGGAGCATATTCTGGATAGTGATCCTGAGAATGAGGCGGCAAAAGAGCTTCTCTCTCAGCTGATCTGACCTGGTTACTCCTCCCTGAATACAGGCCGGACAGGCATCCGCCCCAGGATGTTCTGTCCGGCCGAAACAGCCGGAATTGTGTTGCAGGCAACAATGATTTCTGGCAAATATATATCAGGGGGGATGGACATGCAGTTTTTACCAGTTAAAAGAGCCCTTTTAAGCGTAACGCATAAAACCGGGCTGCTGGAGCTGGCCGGTTTTCTTGCGGACAGAGGTGCGGAAATTGTTTCCACCGGGGGCACGGCAAAGCTTATCCGGGAGAATAATATTCCTGTAACCGGGGTCAGCAGTGTAACCGGGTTTCCTGAGATATTAGGAGGAAGGGTCAAGACTCTTCATCCTCTTGTCCACGGCGGTGTTCTGGCTGATAAAGATGATCCTGAACATGTGAGAATCCTTCATGAGCATGGCATCCGTTTTTTTGATCTGGTCTGCGTCAATCTTTACGATTTTGCCGGAGCAGTGACTTATGAGGCAGGTCTCAAAGAGGCCATAGAAATGATTGATATTGGAGGCCCGGCTCTTTTGCGGGCTGCAGCCAAAAATTTTCACAGTGTCTGCGTTCTGCCCCATCCTGACGATTATCTCCCTTTCATGATCCAGATTCGGGAAAAAGGCCATGTTGATCTTGAGTTCAGACTCAGGACGGCTGCCCGTGCCTTTGATCTAACCTCCGGCTATGATCAGATGATAGCCGGTTATCTGCGTCAAAAAATTGAATCATATTAAAATGTTACCTGCCTTTGCGTGGTTATTCCAGTTGACCCCTTTGACTTTCAGTCTCTGGCGCTTATTGTGTTTAATGTTATAGCAGAAAAGCTGGTTAAGTGATTAAGTGGATGAATCAGTAAACCATGCGGTTATTCAAAACTTAACCATGGTCAATGGGAACAAGGCGGCGCAGGAGGTTTTAGGATGCATGTTGAAAATGATGAGTTTTTACCTTAACTGCCAGCGCCCGGATCAATGTTTCTCAGGGAGTCTTATCAATAGCTAGGAAACCTTCAGGCAATCTTACCGGACTCAAGCCCAGTCAGCTAAAGTCCCTTTCCAGGCTTAACTTTCGAGTATACCCCTGTTCTCCTGGATTCACCCCGGACCAGGTAAATGAACTCGCCGACCTTACCCGGCAGATAAAAAGGCAGATCGGCCTGCTTATTGACCGTCGAGGGCACGTGCTCTTGGTTCTGGTGGGAGATCATGCAGGCATTCTGATTCCCGAGCTGGACAGGCTTCGTCAAGGTTCCGGCAGGCTCCGCGGGATCAGGCTCTTCCACACCCATCTTGACTCCTCTCTGCTGTCCAGGGAAGATATCATGGATCTGGTTTTTCTTCGTCTTGACTCCATTTCCGTCCTCAGTATTGACCAGCATGGACGGCCGGACAAGTTGCAGTGGGCTCACCTGCTTCCCCCCAACTCAAACAAGGATCCTTATCTGATACATGGTCCCGTACCCTGGGACCGGGTTGATTTTGATTTTCGTGAGAGCGCCGACTCTCTGGAAAAGGAACTCGATCGCCTCGGGGCAGTACTTGAAATCGGCTCCAGGGATGGGCGGGGGCTTTTGGTAAGCGTATCCACTTCCCCAAAATCCCGGCAGGAAAGATCTCTGGCTGAGCTTTCAGACCTGGCCAGGACTGCGGGACTGGACATAGCAGGTTCCATGATTCAAAGGGTACCAAAAATCAATCCCAGGTTTATCCTGGGCAAGGGCAAGCTTTCAGAACTGGAGGTTATGGCCCTGCAGCACAATGCCTCAGTAATAATATTCGACCAGGAACTGACGCCCACCCAGCTGCGCAACATTGCCTCCATAACCGAGAGAAAAATTCTGGACAGGACGCAGCTGATCCTGGACATATTCGCCCAGCATGCCACAACAAGGGCCGGAAAACTCCAGGTGGAGATGGCCCAGCTCAAATATACCCTGCCCAGGCTCATCAGGCAGGACAGGGCTCTGAGCAGGCTGACAGGGGGAATCGGGGGCCGGGGTCCGGGAGAAACCAAGCTGGAGCTGGACAGGAGAAAAATCAGGGACAGGATCAAGAAGATCAGGGATGAACTGCAAGGCCTGCGCAAACACCGTCAGAATACCAGGTCAAAAAGGCTGCAGGGTGATGTGCCGGTTGTTTCCCTGGTGGGGTACACCAATGCGGGCAAATCCACCCTGCTCAACACCTTGACCCACAGCGATATACTGGCGGAGGACAAGCTGTTTGCCACCCTTGACCCCACCAGCAGGCGGCTTCGTTTTCCAAGGGAGAAGGAGGTCATTCTTACGGATACCGTAGGCTTTATCAAGGATCTGCCTCAGGATCTCAGAGAGGCCTTTATGGCTACCCTGGAGGAGCTGTCCGAGGCTCATGTACTGGTGCATGTGGCTGACGCCTCACATCCTGAAGTAGAAGAACAGGTCGAGGCGGTGCGCAAGATACTGGGCAGCCTTAAACTTCAGGACAAGACCATGGTCCTGGCGCTAAACAAGTGGGACAGGCTGGATGCTGATGAAAAAAACATACTCAGGAATACATTTCCGCAAGGGATTCCCATATGTTCCCTGGATAACTCCACTCTGGGGACCCTGGTAGAAACTCTTGAGAGGCTTGTCTGAACAAGTCCCTTGGGGCATGCCGGGGTCAAAAAATAATACAGGGCCTTCCTGAAGCAGGAAGGCCCTGTAAACAAGTAATTATCAAATCTTCTTGGGGGCTACCGGTCAAAGTCGTTTTTTCGCCAGCTGCTCTCATCTCCGCTGAGCAGGCGGTGAATGTTTTCCTCATGTCTCCAGAAGACCATGCCCATGATGATGATAGTCAGCAGGATATAGGCGAAGTTGGCGGTTAACAGAAATAAAACCGGGGCAGAAGTGACCAGGGCCAGGGAGCCCAGAGATACAAACCCTGTCAGGTAAATGACTGCCAGACATATCCCGATGGCCCATACCGTGGCCATGGGAGCCAGGGCCAGAAACACCCCAACCGTTGTGGCCACGCCCTTTCCCCCTTTGCCGTACAGGAAAACCGAATACATATGACCGGCAATAACCGCCAGGGCGGTCAAAGAGATAAAAATGGCTGAAGAGCTGAATTTGAAGGCCAGCATGATGGGCAGATAGCCCTTGAGAATGTCAAGGATCAAAACGGCTAACCCGTATTTGAATCCGCAGGTCCGGGCTACATTGGTGGCACCGATATTTTTGCTTCCATGTTGTCTCGGATCAACCTTGCAGAAGGACTGGGCTATCAGAATGCCGAAAGGCAGAGATCCGAAAATGTAACATAAGCCTAGCCAGATGATGGTTACCATTATGCACTCCTTAGTTAATTCTTTTTAGAGAACGGGAAGACCGGGCTGGAAAAATGATTATATTGTCCTTATGTTTTTTCTGGAGGAATCAAAATTACACTCTTTTGATTAAAAAGTAAATTTCAAATTTTTGCCCAAAATAAAAAAATGGTCTTCATGGTTCCTTTCAGATTGTATTTTCCCCCAATAGTAAACATTGACAGGGCTGATCAAATTTCCTCGGCCACTACTCGTACTGGAAGAGTCTTTGAAAAAACACGGGGTTTGCAAAAAGTTCTTGCCAAAAAAAACTCTCTTGGATATAAGCCAGTTTCCATTTGATAGTGCCGAGGTAGCTCAGTCGGTAGAGCAGGGGACTGAAAATCCCCGTGTCGGCGGTTCAATTCCGTCCCTCGGCACCACATATTTCAAGGGCTTGCAATTTATTGTAAGCCCTTTTTTTATTCCAGTTCAATGTGACAAGCATTGTTCAATGGCCTTTTGCGAATAACCTCTTCCAGGAGGCTCAGCTCCTGAGCCTGTTTTTCAAGTCCTGGTTTTATTGCGGGCAAGTAAATGAATGTTTTTCTGGAGATACTTTCGATCTCCCTGACAGCATCTCCCTGGCTGCTTATAGGGCTTCTGGGCGCAGGATTGATCAGAGCTTTTCTTACCAATGATATGCTCAGAAGATTCATGGGCGGCCGGGGTTTTGCAGTGGTTGCGCGGGCCGCAGTGATCGGGGCTCCTTTCCCTTTAAGTTCCTGCGGTGCAATCCCCACAGCACTTTCCCTGTACCGCGGGGGTGCAGGACGCGGACCGGTTACCGCCTTTCTCATCGGAGCTCCGGGAACAGGGGTTGATTCACTCATGCTGACATATGCCCTGATGGGACCGTTCATGGCAGTCTCCAGGGCGCTGGCGGCTGTGGCTGCGGCCATCAGTACAGGCCTTGCGGTGGCTTCAACCGGCGGAGGACATCCGGGTTCAGGACTCAATCATCTTCAGGGCAATGACAGTATCGAGCCGGGCCAGTGTGTCAATGTCCCTACCGAGAGCATTAACTCGGCTGATAATTCATTATCGGCGCGACTGCGTTCCGGCCTGCGCTATGCCTTCCATGACATCCTTGGGGACATCATTGGCTGGGTTGCATTGGGGCTTGTTCTTGCCGGCCTGCTTACAGCCCTTGTTCCCCCATCCGGGCTTGCACTATACGGCAGCGGTCTTTTGCCCATGATGTTTATGGCCGTAGTGGGCATACCTCTGTATGTCTGCGCTTCGGCCATTACTCCTGTAGGGGCGGGCATGCTAGCAGCCGGAGTATCTCCCGGCACGGTGCTGGTTTTGCTGCTGGCCGCTCCCATTACCAGCATGGCCACCCTTGGAATAATGAGGCGGGAATTGGGCAACAAGGCCCTTTTTTGGTATTTGGCGGGTATTTTTGTTGTTTCAATAGCATCAGGAATAATCATTGATAAACTGGTATTTCTTGCCGCAATAGACGTTGCGGCTCAGATGGGCGCGGCAAGTG
>PWNK01000006.1 GCA_003557865.1 Desulfonatronovibrio sp. | reverse complement strand
GGTGTACTGTCCAAAACCGGGACACGGTTTTGGACAAGGCTGCCTTTTCATTTGCCGTACACCCGGCAAATGAAAAAAAATCTTCCTGCCTTCCTTAGCGATCCTGGCGCCTTTGCGTGAGAATAAGCTCTTGGGTTGCGGGCATAGCCCGCCTTGGCCAGGAAACATGGTAAACAGATACAATTTTTCTGCTGAACAATCTTTCGGCATAATCAGGAAAAAGTTTAGCCGGCAAATTTCTTGTAAATGGCATGATATCTGCTTATGCATGATACGGAGGTAGGGTATGAAGATCACGCAAATGGGGATTATTATTGCTTTTTGTTCAATATTAACGGCAGGTTGCGCTTCATTGTCAACCAGCGGCAAAAACTTTGAACCCCGGAAAAAAACTCCTGTTTGCATGGCCGGAATTATGGAAGCCAACCAGCAGGCCGGCATGGAGCTGTTAACCCAGCTTGATGAAAGACATCCTTATGATTTGCCCCTGCTTCTGACCACTTTTGTCAATCTGGATAATCTGGAGGAAACCAGCAGCCTGGGCAGGATCATTCCTCAACAGATGGGAACCGGTTTAACCAGGCATGGCTACCAGGTGGTTGACGTCAGATTGAGAAAAGACACTTTGCTGGTCAGTGAGAACAGGGGAGAGCTGGCCCTGTCCAGGAGGATTGAGGAAATCGCCGGAGATGAACAGACCTATTCGGTGCTTACGGGCACATACTCAGTGGCTTATGGCCAGGTATTCGTCAATGCCAAAGTCCTTAGAAGCTCAGACAAGGTAACCCTTGCGGCCGTTGATTATGCTCTGCCCCTTGATCTATCGGCCCTGGATCCAGCTGGTTTTTCAGGCGCGGACCTGGACAGGCCCAGGTTGACCCCCAATGTTCAAACCAGCCTGAACTAAACCTGAAAAAAACAGGATTTTTCGGGCTGACTGCTTGAATGTTTTGACTTGTGGTCCCTGGAAAAGACTTTTTTGCAGGCGCGGACAGAAAGGGCACAGCCCGGGCAGGACAGTTGATTAGTGGTGGTAGGGATGTCCGGAAATGATGGTCTGTCCGCGGTAGATCTGCTCCATGAGCAACACCGCGGCCAGTTCATGGGGCATGGTCATGGGGCCGAGGCTCAGCAGCAGGTCAGCTCTGGACCTGACACTGTCTGAAAGGCCGTATGCTCCGCCGAGAATAAAGCAAGGAACACGTCCCGGATCCTCCTCACGCCTTTTAAGCTCAAGGGCGAAGCCTTTGGATGTGAATGATTTTCCCTTTTCATCCAGCACCAGGGCGTAGTCCCGGGGATCAGTACGTTCAAGTATCCCCAGGCCTTCTTTTTCCAGGCGCCAGGCAATATTTCCGTTTTTCTCATCCCTTACTGTGACCAGTTCCACCCGGGTGCTGGTTTTTACTTTTTTCAGGTAGTGATCAAAGGCTTCCTTGCGGAAGCCTTTTCTGATTCTGCCCACCAGGATGATTTTCAGGCCGCGCAAGGTCAGCTCCCAGGGTTGACGGCCCTGGAAATCATGCCGGGTATGGAGGCCAGGTCCGGACAGATGATCATTCCCGAGTCATGCATGGCTTCCAGCTTGGCCCTGATTCCCCCGCCGGCCGGATCAAGGATGGCTCCGGCATGTCCCAGGGTTTTACCCGGGGGTGCTGTCTGACCGGCGATGAACCCCAGGACCGGCTTTCCAAAGCCGGTTAAGCTCAGTTTTCTCCCCAGGTCCTCCTCGGCGCTGCCGCCGATTTCTCCCAGTACCAGCAGCGCCCTGCAGCTATGGTCTGCATAAAGGTACTCGCAGATGTCGCTGAAGTCCTGTCCGATGAACGGATCACCCCCGATGCCCGCGCACAGGCACTGACCTATGCCCCGAGAGCTCAGAAGGTGAACGCATTCATAGGTCAGGGTTCCGCTTCTGGAAAGGACCGCAACCGGACCGGGGGTGAAAACCGATCCGGGCATGATTCCTATCTTGGTCTGGCCGGGTACGATAATCCCCGGGGTGTTGGGACCGATCAGCCTTGATCCGGAGTTTTTGATCACCGGCAAAACCCTGGCCATGTCCTGCTGGGGGATACCTTCGGTGATACAGATAATCCAGGGAATGCGGCAGCTGACAGCTTCCAGGATGGCGTCCACGGCAAACCCGGCCGGAACGAAGATTATGGACGCCTCAATTTCATGATCCCTGGCGGCTGAGGCCACGCTGTTGTAAACCGGGATTCCAAGGACCTGCGTTCCCCCCTTGAAAGGGGTGACCCCGGCCACTATCCTGGTCCCGTACTTCAGCATTTCTCCAGTGTGCAGCTGCCCTTCCCGCCCGGTGATTCCCTGGACCAGGACCCTGGTGTTTCTGTCAATGGGGAAGGGGCGATGCTCTTTGCTGTTTACCGGAACAGGAGGTGTTTCGGGCCTGGTAAACTCAATACGCTCAAAGCGCAGGGTGCTGTCAGGGGCAGGGTTTAGTGTATGCAGAATTTTAACAGCCCCGGGCAGATCCCGGACCGGATGGATGTGCTCCCGGTGCAGGGAACTGATTATCTCCAGGGCCTCAGCGGATTTAAAGCCTGAGAAGCGGACCACAATGGGCTTGGCTGGTTCGGCTCCGTTCAAGGCACGGTCCAGGGCTCCGGCCACTTTTTCGCATGAAAGAATCCCGCCGAAAATGTTGATGAAAATGGTCGAGGCAAAATCATCGTTAAACAGGATTTCCAGGGCCCTGGCCATTCTTTCCTGGTCGGCCCCTCCGCCCAGATCAAGGAAGTTGGCTACCGGCAGCCCGGAAAAGTTCAAGAGGTCCATGGTGGCCATGGCCAGGCCGGCACCGTTGACCATGAGGCCCACCGAGCCATTCAGCTTGTGATAGCTCAGCCCAGCCTTCCTTGCGGCGTTCTCTTCAGGGGCGCAGTGCTCGGCGCTGTAGTACTCTTCCAGTTCCGGGTTAAGATCCACGAAATTGTCGTCAATTTCCACCTTGCCGTCCAGGGCCAGAAATTTTTGCCCGGCAGTGAGGGCCAGGGGATTGATTTCCGCCAGCAGCAGGCGGTTGTTCACTGCCGTCTGGAAAAGATTTTTGATGAGCCTGGACCAGGGCCTGAGAAAATCCTTCTCAAGACCAAGATGAAAAAAGCCCTGCCTGATCTGGAAATCCGAAAGCTCCAGCAAAGGGTCGATATCCATGACCATCAGGTTATCAGCGCCTGAAGATTCGATATCCACCCCGCCCTGCCTGCCGATGGTCAGGGCGAATTTTCCGGTTCGCCGCACCAGGGAAATGGAAACATATATTTCCTGTATAATGTCAGCGGCGGGTTCCACGCGGACAAAAGGGACTTTTTCACCCTTTATGACCAGGCCCAGGACCTGTCTGAGGGCTGGACCGAGTTCCGGGCTTGAGCCGACAACCCTGATTCCCCCGGCCTTGCCCCGGCCTCCGGTTAGAGCCTGGGCCTTGACCACCACTGGAAATGAGAATGAAGGGGCATAGGTCGGGGCCGTTTCCGGGGTGACAATTTCTCCCGGGGGAACTTCGATCCCCCACCTGGAAAAAAGAAGCTTGCTCTTATGTTCATTCAGTTTCATCGTATTTTTTCACCATGGTTTTTGGTTAACCTCAGCGCTAAAGGCAGGCCCCGGTTATGGTAGATAGTTACATTTCATCTTAAGTTTCCCTTTTTGAAAACTGCCGGGCTGGTTGGGAGCATTAAGCGTTTCTGACAACCAGACAGGGGACAGTCCCGAAGCCAGGGACAGTCCCCG
>PWNK01000004.1 GCA_003557865.1 Desulfonatronovibrio sp. | reverse complement strand
CCCTGGACCTCAACCGGGACGGCAGCCAGGAAATAATTGTCTCCGCGGTCCAGGACAACCGGGCCAGGTCATTTATCCTCAGCTTTGAAAACGACAAGTTCAATGTCCTGCATGAAAGAATCCCTTTCTTTATCAACGTGGGCCACACTCCGCCGGACTTCAGGCCCAGGCTCATCGGGCAGCGCCCGGCCACCGGAGGAAGGCTTTTTCATCCGGGATCGGTCCAGGAAGTGATCATGACCAGTGCCGGTCCGGAGCTGGGGCCAAGGCTCAGTCTGCCGGACACCGCCAACATTTTCAACTTCACCTACCTGCCCCATGACAACAGCCACCTGGTGGTCGTGGCCCGGGATGACAGGCTCAGGGTATACAATGCCGGCCACAACCGGATGTACACCACCAGTGACGAATACTCCGGCTCCAGGCTGAGCCTGGAGAAAGACGCGAGCATGCCCGGGCTGGCCTCTCCCCTGGACGAGCCTGAAGAATACTATTATATTCCCACCAGGCTGCTGCCCATCCGCTTCGGAGCCGAGCCGGCATACACCCTCCTGGCCCATAAGCATTACGCCGGGGTTTCCAGGATTATTGCCAGCATGCGCAACTTTCCCGAGGGCGAAATCAGAGCCCTTTTCTGGGATGATATCGGGCTGAACGTACGCTGGAGCACTAGAAAGATCAGGGCAAGCATCATGGACTTCGGAGTATACGACTTTGACGGTGACGGAAGCGATGAGCTTGTGGTCCTGCTCAATACCCACCCGGGCATAACCGGTCTGCAGGACAGCCACACCATTGTCCTGGCTTACAAGATGGACCCTGAAGCCATGGGGCGTCCCCGCTGACGGACCGATCTTTCAGGAACCGGGCCAGGACCGGTATCGAGTACTGCCGGGTCTCCCGGCAGGAATCAGGTCAGAAGGTCCTGGCTTACCTCAAAAGAAAACTGGGCCGCCATTTCCCGGATTCAGGCCTGCTGCGTCTCATCAGAACGGGCCAGGTCAGGGTCAACAAAAAAAGGTGCAGACCCTTTGACCGCATATCCGAGGGCGATATGGTCCGCATCCCGCCCTGCTTCATATCCCCGGACAGAATTACACCCTGCTCCGGTCCACTGAGCATAGTCCAGGAAAACCATGATTTTCTGGCCCTCTTCAAGCCGGCAACCCTTCCGGTTCATCCCGGAACAGGCCATGAAGACTGCCTCGTCAGCCGGGTCATGTCCAGGTTCCCCGGGGAAGCATTCAGACCCACCCCGGTACACAGACTGGACAGGGATACCACCGGCCTGATTCTTTTTGCCAGATCATATCCCTGGCTGCGCAAGATGCAGGATATGTGGAATTCAAACCTGGTGGAAAAAATTTACCTGGCCTGGGTGCATGGAAAATGGCCCTGCCCGGAGGGTCCCATGAAGGACAGCCTTGTTCGCCGAAGAGACAGGGTCACGGCCTGCACTACAGGCAAGCCGGCCCTGTCCTGGGTTGTTCCTGTCCTGGAAAGACCGGGAATGACTCTTTTAAAGATCGCTCTTTCTACCGGGCGGACCCACCAGATAAGGGTTCAGCTCTCCAGGAGGGGCTTTCCCGTGGCTGGAGACCTGAAGTATGGAAGGGCAGACAGGGTAAACAGCGGAATGCTCCTGCACTGCCTGAGCATCTCCTGGGAAGACATGCGGCTTTCAGTCGCCCCTGACTGGCCTGAAGGCCTCATGCCCCCTGAAGACCTTACCCGGCAAGGTCCCGGGAGCAGTCCGCAATAAGTTGCAGCCGGTCAAAGTCATCCTCTTTCAGACCCAGAAGGGAAAACCATTCCCGGTGAGCAGCCATAAAAATCATGCTCTGCTCAAGGTCCAGTGGAGTATGCGGCTCAAGAGTGAAGGTGGGGGATAGTCCCAGAGTCTTCAGTCCCGCAAAAAACCGGTCAAAGGGAATATCTCCGGCTCCCATGCCCAGATGAGCGTCCTGTGACCCGTCATTATCATGCAGGTGGAGATGACCCAGGTGCGGTGCCATGCTTTCCAGCCAGGTATTCAAATTCTTTTTCTTTACCCCCCTGCCGAAGCTGAACCAGTGGCCAAGGTCAAAACAGAATTTTGCCCTGCCATCCATTTTATTCAGGAGATCCCTGAGAGGACCCGGTTCCGGCTCATACACATTCTCCAGGTAGACCGGGATATCCGGAACGGCTCCCAGGACGGTTTTCCAGGTCGAGGCAGAATTTTCAAGCCACTGCCAATAGCAGTTAGCGCAGGTTTCCGGACGATACCCGGAATGGATGATCACATGGCCCGGAGAGTAACGTCTGGCAAGCATTGCCCCCTGCATAAGCCTTCTGGCGCTGGCCTCTCGGATATAGCAGTCCATGCTGCCCGGACTGAGGTCGGTAAAGGGCATATGCATGGAAACTTTTATCCCTTTTGATTTAAAGGCCAGGCCAAGCTCCTCATGCTCTTTTAAACTGTAAGAGTCCATGCTGGAGGCGTCCATCCCGAGCTCCGGACAGATCCCTCTGGACAGGAAAAGCTCCAGGTACTTGGGGTGATTAACAATAAATCCCAGGGGGAGATTGACGAAAAAGACTGTCATGGATTGAGAATAAAACTGAAGGATGTCAGATGAGAATGTCCGCCATGGGATAAATCTGGCTGTACACCAGCCGGCCTTCATCATCGCGGGCCTTGACCCTCAGGGCGAAAATGGAATCCGGCGCTACTTCCTGGGGCAGCTCAAAAGTGGTTTCCACTCTCTTGAACCTGGCAATGGCATAATACAGGTCACGGTCTTCAACGTCCAGGTCGATTATTGTCCCGTCGTTCCGGATCAGGGAGAAATATACCCGGCCGGAAACATTTTCGCTGCCCACCATGTTGTTCACCTCCAGCTTGACCCGCATCCGGCCCTGGATAAACCTGGACTGGACGTTGGAAATGCTGACGATATTCTGATCCACGGTCTCCAGAATACTTCCGAGATCAACCTCAGGGGCTGGAACCTCCCGGTTCTCCCGGCGCTGACTGGAAACAAGGGCGCGCAGTTCCTCATCCCTGAAACTTTCATAGATCCTTTCCAGATTCCTCAGCCTGCTGAGCTCTCTTTGGGCCTCATTCATGGATTGGGCCTGAATCTGATACTGTCGGGCAAGCTCCTCCTTTTCCTCAAAAAAGACATGAGCAAAGTATATGCCTGCCCCGGCAGCGGAAAAGAGAACAAGGATCATAAAAAAAAAGAACTTCATCCAGAAAGGGTTCAAGCGGAAACTTCTGACTGAAGTGTCGCTGCGCATGAGGATCACGTTATACTTGTTGTCTTTCACCTGAATTCCCTCCAGGATTCAGACAAAATCAGCCAGTCGTTTCCTATGGGGACCATGACCAGGGTCTTGAGTCCGTAATCAGAATAACCTGATACACTTGAATAAGCCTGGTTAAACTCCACCTGGAAGCCCGAGGGACTTCTGGAAACCTTCATTTCTCCCAGATCAATGGATTCGGGAAGCAGGCCCCGGCCCCAGATATCCTTTTTATGGTCCACAATGGCCCTGATGCCCCTGAGATCGTTCTGAACGGCGTTCCTGTGATAAAATTCCGCGTATTCACCGATATCAGCAGCCAGCCAGGCGTCCCTCCATCTCATAACAACCTGCTTCAGATCATGGGCGCGGTCCGCGAGATATTTCTCCTCAAGATACCCGTTTGGATAGGGACGCCATTCCTCGCCCACTATGCTCAGGCCCCCTGACTCATTTCTTTTCCAGTAAAGCCTCT
>PWNK01000122.1 GCA_003557865.1 Desulfonatronovibrio sp. | reverse complement strand
ACGTTCATATCATCCGGGTCCCATTCCGGAATGGATTGTTCTCCTTCCTTTTTTGTTTTTCTGGCCCCTAGGGAAAAGTCTTCTGAGTAAAGATCTTCTGAGGGCTCCTGATGGTCAAGGGCTGAAAGCTTAAAGACATGGCTGCACCTGGTGCAGCGAACCTTAAGCTCATCCTTGAACTTGGAGTCATCGAATCTGTACTTGGTACTGCAGCTGGGGCATTGGACTATCATGGCATTTCTCCGGTTAACCACCATTTCAATTTTTCAGATACTGATGACAGGCATTGCCTGGGTGAGCATCGTCGGTGACAAGAGATCATTTTTCCGAAATCAGCTTGAAAATCCCGGGAAGCTGTCTGTATTTTTCAGCGTAATCCAGCCCGTAGCCCACAATGAACCCCTCCTGCAAAACAAATCCTGGGTAATGGACTTTGACCTGAACCTGTCTTCTTTCAAGCTTGTCTATCAGGGCGCATATGCTGATGGACAAAGGGTTTCTGGCTTCCAGAACGTGCCGCAGATAGGACACTGAAAGTCCTGTGTCAACAATATCCTCCACAATCAAAACATGTTTGTCTTTGATGGGGATCTCCATATCCTTGGAAAAAGTAACTTTTCCACTGGACGAAGTGCTTCCAGCATAGCTGGACATGCGAACAAAGTCCATTTCCGTTTCAATGGACAAAGATCTGACCAGGTCGGCGAAAAAGATCGCCGCTCCCTTGAGGACACAGACAGCCACCAGGGGCAGATCGTGGAAATCTTTTGATATCCGGGCTCCCAATTCTCTGGTCCTGGCCTGAATAAGTTCAGAGCTGTACATGAGCTGCAGATTCATTTTGAAGTCTCTTAAAGATGGAGCCTACATCTCCATGAGCATTGCGGTTTCATCGCAGTCAGGAAATTTGGGGCAGCGCAGACAGTCCGCCCACACTTTCTGGGGCAGAATGTCCTTGGATATTTCTTCAAAACCCAGCCTTGCAAAAAAGGTGACCTGGTAGGTAAGGGTAAAAACCTTGTAAATCCCAAGGGTTATGGCTTCACTGAGGCATGACTCAACCATTTTCCTGCCCCAGCCCTTGCCCCGGAGTTCAGATATAATGGCCAGGGAGCGGATTTCAGCAAGGCTGTCCCAGACAATGCTCAGGGCGCAGCAGCCATAGATCTTTGGACCTTCATCCCCGGCTATAACATAATAGTCCCTGAGGTGGCTGTAAAGGTCACTGTAGGACCTTGGCAGAAGCAGCTCCTGCTTTGAACAGTCCATCAATATGGCATGGATGGACTTGACATCACTGATTCTTGCCTTGCGCAGGAAATGTCTGTTCAATTAAAGTGACCTGTCTTAATCATTCGCTGCGGACAGTTTCCGGGCCATTCGCACCGCTGCCACAGCATCTTCAGCGTAACCATCCGCGCTGATCTTCTCCGCAAATGCCGCAGTAACCACCGCTCCCCCCACCAGAACCCTGCATGGCAGCCCATGTTGTTTTACCAGTCTGACAGTTTCCTCCATTCTGACCATGGTGGTGGTCATAAGTGCTGACAGCCCTATTACTTTTGCCTTAAGTTTTTTGGCGGTGTCAACTATGGCCTCTGCTGGTACGTCCTTGCCCATGTCCACAACATTGAATCCAAAGTTTCTGAGCATCAGGCAGACAATGTTTTTTCCGATATCGTGTATGTCACCTTCAACTGTAGCCATTACAACAGTTGGACCCGGCTTGGCCTCATTTTTTTTGAGCATGGGTTTGAGGTATTCAAAGCCTATTTTCATGGTTTCCGCGCTCAGAATCAGCTGAGGCAGAAAGAACTGCCGTTTTTCGTATTTTTCCCCGACAACACTGATGGCCGGGATCAGCTCCTGGTTGACTATCTCAAAAGGGTCTCTTCCGCTATTGACCTCCCCGGCCAGAAGATCGGCTATCTTTTCCCTTCTTCCCCGGATGACTGCCTCCTGGATGGAGGACGCGCAAGCATCCTCGGACCTTTATTTATCAATAACCGTCCCTGCCGGTTTCCAACGCGAAAAATTCCTGATGAACTTCTGGGCCATAGGGTCATGGCCCAGAATGAGGTTTGAAACAGCCAGGGATTCTCGTATTCTGAGTGAGCCCGGATTGGCAATGAAGGCACTCATGCCCGCAGCAAGACACATGCTTAAAAAGCTGGAGTTGACCAGTTCCCTGGCCGGCAGGCCAAAGGAAATATTGGAAAGGCCAATGACACTGGCCAGGCCACATTTTTCCCGGCAGTGCCGGATAACCTCCAGGCAGTCCAGACCCGCTCCTGAACTGGAGGACAGGGTCAGCGCAAGGGCGTCGACAAGGATCAGTCTTCTGGGAATGTTCAGCCCCTGGGCTTTTTCCAGGAGCTCCTCAATAATTCTCAGGCGCTCTGAAGCTGTGGCTGGGAGCTGTTTACCCTTGATGGGCAGAAGTATGAACGGCGCTCCGAACCTGCGGCAAAGGGGACCCAGAATGTCCATCCTGTCCTTTTCGCCGCTGATGGAGTTGATCAGCGGGCTGCCTGGATACTCAACAAGTGCATTTGATATCGCCTCTGAACTGCTTGAGTCGAGGCACAGGGGAATGTCAAATTTGGCGACAAGGTCTCTGATCAGAGCGGGAAGAAGCTTTTCTTCATCAACCATTGGCGCTCCAACATTGACGTCGAGCACTGAGGCTCCAAGGGCAGTCTGTTCCTCTGCCAGTTCAAGCGCCCTTGTAAATTCGGAGCCCTGGAGCTGGGTTGTCAGATCCCTTTTCCCTGTGGGGTTGATTCTTTCCCCGATCAACACTGGACTGAAGCTGAAACCAAAAGGTATGCTGCTGCTTCTGGAGGTAAGAACCACGCAGGGCTTGTCCGTCAATACCGGTTCCCGGTATTGACTATCTCTGGTCATTTGTCTGAGCGCCCGGATATGATCCGGAGTTGTTCCGCAGCATCCCCCGAGCATCTTCACGCCCATGCTTAGGAAAGGACTGAGTTTGGTCGAGAATTCCTCTGGTCCAAGGTTGAATATTGTCCGGCCATCCTCCAGGATGGGAAGCCCGGCATTGGGCTGGATCAGAAGCGGAGTTTCCAGCCTTGGAAGCATGGATTGAACCAGAGGGATAAAATCATCAGGGCCGGAGCTGCAGTTGATGCCCACAATGTCAGCGCCCAGGTTCTGCATGGTGTCCAGAAAGACCAGAGGCGAAGTCCCGGTAAGGCTCTGCCCCTGTTCAAAGGTCATGCAAACCGCGACAGGCAGATGACAGACTTCCCTGGCCGCCATGACCAAGGCCTTGGCTTCAGCCAGGTCAAACATGGTTTCACCCAGGATAAGATCAACTCCGCCCTGGACCAGCCCGGTTACCTGCTCCTTGAAGACGGAAAGCAGCTGGTGAAATTCCAGGTCCCCGAGAGGGGCCAGCATTTTTCCCGTGGGGCCGATGCTTCCCGCGACATACGCCCTGCCCTGTGCCGCCCGGCGGGCTGTTTCCGCCATGAGCCGGTTGAAGTCAAGGGCCTTAACCATAGGCCCAAGTTTGAATGCTGATCCTCCAAAGGTGTTGGTGGTTATGACCTGTGCTCCGGATGAAACGTAGCGCTCGTGAACTTCCCTGATTATCCCCGGTCTGCTGATTCCCAGCTCTTCCGGGGACTGGCCGGGCCTTAGTCCACTGGACTGAAGCAGGGTGCCCATGCCCCCGTCGAAGATGATGATCTCATGGTTTTGCAGCAGGTCAGTAAAACTCATCAGGCAGCCGTATGTTTTAATAATTTGGTAAGGTAATCAGAATCAGCGGCTTTTGGCCGGACCAAGACATTTGATAATTGACAAAGAATGCTGCATACTGAAATTTATTGAAAAGGACAAATAAAAACTATAAGCTGGAACATCCTGGATTGCGGTATCTTTTCAGCACTTT
>PWNK01000016.1 GCA_003557865.1 Desulfonatronovibrio sp. | reverse complement strand
CGGCAATGGTTGTGTCTGTTTCATGGCCGATTCCGGTCAGCACCGGAATATCTGACTCAAATATGGCTCTGGCAAGCTCCTCGCTGTTAAAGGCCCACAGATCCTCCAGGGAGCCCCCTCCCCTGATGAGAACAATGACCTGGGCCCAGCCATGCCTGTTGGCCAGCCTGATGGCCCTGACCAGTTCCCCGGGAGCCTTTTCACCCTGGACCTGACTGGGATAAACCCTGATCCGGCTGCCCAGGCCCCGGTCCTCGGCCACACGCATGAAGTCATGAATTACAGCCCCGGTGGGAGCGGTTACAATCCCCACCCTGTCCGGAGAGTAAGGGACAGCTCTCTTTCGTTCCTGATCAAAATAGCCCAGAGCCTGAAGCTTGTTTTTCAGGGCCTCGAAAGCCATAAAAAGATCGCCCAGGCCCTGTTCCTGGACCAGCTCGGCAATCAGCTGATAGGTTCCCCGGGGAGAGTAAACACTGATTCTGCCGGCGCAGAGCACATCCTGGCCGTTATCCAGGGTGCAGGCCGGATCAGATCCGTTCCTGCGGCTGAAAGGGTGGGCGTTTTTGAACCAGACAACCTGAAGCCCGGCCTGTTCATCCTTGAGGGTAAAGTAGATATGGCCTGAACCCGGCCTGGAAAGACTGGATACCTGTCCCCGGACCCAGATGAATGGAAACTGAGTTTCCAGGACATCCCTGATGGCCGTGGTCAGTTCTGAAACTGAGAATACGTGGGCCATGATGGCATGTCAGTGGTTGAATTCTACAGAGCCTTGGGGCTTATGAGCCTGAAGCAAAGCTTCTTTTCCGTTTTTTACAGCAGGAGTCAGCCCGAAATGGGCCAGGACGTCGTTTCTGATCCGGGTGAATTCCTGGACAAAATCATCTGCAGGGATTTCCAGGCGTTCCCCGGTTTGCCGGATCTTGACCTCATAGACCCTGTTCTTGATTCCTTTGGCCCCGACAACTACCTGAAGCGGTGAGCCAATCAGATCCACGTCCTTGAACTTGAACCCCGGCCGTTCATCCCGGTCATCCAGAAGCACGTCAATTCCGAGGTCTTTAAGCCGTTCATAAATCTTCTCCGCCTGTTCCCGGACCAGGTCATCCTTGATATTCAGGGCGATGACCACGACTTCAAAAGGAGCAATGGCCGGAGTGAAGATTATGCCGTCCCGGTCATGATTCTGCTCAATGCAGGCGGCCAGAATCCTGCTCACCCCTATTCCGTAACAGCCCATGATAATCAGCTGCTCTTTGCCGCTCTCATCCAGGAAAGTGGCTTTCAGGGCCTTGCTGTACTTGGTCCCCAGCTTGAATATGTGGCCCACCTCAATACCTTTGGTCAGATACATGTTGCCGCGGCATCTGGGGCAGAAATCTTCGGTCGTAAAGTTGCGCAGATCATGATAACCGCTGACCCGGGCATCGCGCTTCAGGTCCACATGCCTGAGATGGGCGTCGGTTTCATTGGCTCCCGTCACCCAGTCAGTATCAAACTGAAGCTCAAGATCGGCAATAATCCTGTCAACCTTAAGTCCTGCAGGGCCGGCAAAACCAACCTTTGCCCCGCTCCACTTTTCAACTTCCTCTGGCGAGGCCATTTCCAGGCTGGTAACGTCAAGCAGGTTCTTGAGTTTGACCTCGTTTAATTCCCGGTCACCCCGGATCAGGGCGGCCACGGATTTGCCGTCGGCATTGTAGAGCATGGTCTTGATCAGTTTTCCGGGAGACACTTCCAGAAAACCCGCGACCTGTTCAACGGTATGCAGTCCAGGGGTGGCAACCTTTTCAGCCGGCATGGAGCACTCTTCACAATCCGGACCTTCGCACCTGACTTCCGCCTTCTCCAGGTTGGCCGCGTAATCACAATCCGTGCAGGCGGCAATGGTATCTTCTCCTGTTTCCGCCAGGACCATAAACTCATGGGAAAAGCTTCCCCCGATTGCCCCTGAGTCAGCTTCCACTGCCCTGAACTTCAGCCCCAGCTTTTCAAAGATACTGATGTAAGCCCGGCGCATGTCTTCATAGCTGTCAGAAGCACCGGCATCATCAATGTCAAAGGAGTAGGCGTCCTTCATGATAAATTCACGTCCGCGCATCAGCCCGAACCTTGGCCGGATTTCATCCCTGAACTTGGTCTGGATCTGGTACAGGTTAAGAGGAAGTTGCCGGTAGGATTTGATTTCCCGGCGCAGAAGATCAGTAATCACCTCCTCGTGAGTAGGACCTATGCAGTAATCCCGATCATGGCGGTCCTTAAACCTTAGAAGCTCTTTGCCGTAGGCCTCCCAGCGCCCGGATTCAGCCCAGAGATCACCGGGCTGAACAGCCGGCATGAGCATCTCTATGCCCTTGAACCTGTTCATCTCCTGACGGACAATGGCCGATATCTTCTGCAGCGCCTTCCACCCTGTAGGAAGATAAGTGTATATCCCGGAAGTCAATTTGCGGATCATGCCGGCCCGAAGCAACAGTTTGTGACTGATCACCTCGGCCTCTGCCGGGTCTTCCTTGAGTGTGGGGATGAAATACCTGCTCCAGCGCATACTTCTTGCTCCTGATGAATTGATCAAATTCAAGGTTAAACAGTCATTAATTGTTCCCGGCAGCCATCACACCTGCCGTACAGGACTATATCATGTTCCTCCAGGATAAACCCCCGGGGAACCATGGAGCTGAATTCCCCTGGACAGCCCTGAATACAGAACACCCGGGCACAGCCCCGACAGAAAAAATGATGATGGTGCTCCAGTCCCGCCGGTTCATACCTGGATCCCTCTCCCGGCAGTACAAGCTCTCTGATTTTTCCTTCTTTGGCCAGGAGTTTAAGGTTCCTGTAAACAGTTGCTATTCCCAGTCCCTGGACCTGCTCAGCAGCCTGTGCGTGAATCTCATGCGGGCTCATGGGTCCCCTGGCCCGGCTCAGACAGTGGACAATGGCCCGTCTCTGTCTTGTATTATGCTTCACGTCGTGCCCCCATACTTAAAAACAACAGTTTCCAACAACCTACATCGCAACTTTTTGCTTGGCAATACTTGACCCTAAGAAGATGATAATATATTATCATATTTTACTGATCAAAACAGAAAATCAAAGGAGAACCCCCATGAAAAAAAACAGCATGGTCAAAAAACACGGCCTTCTGCCCCTGGTCCTTTCAGCGCTTATTCTTTTGCTGATTCCATCAGCCGCTTCTGCCTCGCAGGACAGGATCAATGTGGTTGTCAGCATCCCGCCTCAGAAATATTTTGTGGAGCAAATCGGCGGCCGGCATGTGGACGTTTCTGTTCTGCTCCCCCCCGGGGCCAGTCCCCACAGTTTTGAACCCAGGCCATCCCAGATGGTTGATCTTGGCAACGCCCATCTGTACATGGCCATTGGAGTTGAATACGAAAAAGCCCTTCTGCCCAGAATTGAGTCCATGCATCCAGACCTGAAGACAGTTCACACTGACAAAGGCATCAGCAAAATATCAATGATTCCTCATTCTCATGACCATGATCACCACCACGGACATGATCACCACCATGACCATGGACACCATGATGATGGCCATGGACATGAGGATCACGCCCACAGCCATGATCACCAGCACGGGCACAATCATGAGCACAAGCATGGGCACAATCATGCTCACGGGCATGGACACGGCCATCATCACCATGAAGGTGATGACCCTCATGTCTGGCTTTCTCCTGACACGGTCCAGATCATGGCCGGAAACATTTATCAGGCTCTGGTCGAATTCCTGCCGGAAAAAAAAGGTTATCTTCAGGAAAACTATATTAATTTCAAACGCGAACTCATGCTCCTGGATCAGGAGATCAAGGGCATCTTTGCGGGAGTCGAGCCCGGGACAAAATTCATGGTTTTTCATCCGGCCTGGGGGTACTTTGCCAGATCTTACGGGCTGG
>PWNK01000163.1 GCA_003557865.1 Desulfonatronovibrio sp. | reverse complement strand
TGCCCAGGCCGAAATCATATCCGTCCAGGGCGAAATAGCCAGCCCACAATATTCCCCAGAGCAAAAACCAGGTGGTCTCAAGCATGGGATACCTCCAGAATGATAATGAACCTGCATAGTATGCAGTTGGAACTTGACTTCTGATTCATATAAGCCATTACGCACTCCCTGCGGACGATGCCTCGGGTTCATCCACCCCCGGACCTTTACGCCCGTATTTGGACAACAGGAATATGCACAGGGCTACCAAAAGTCCGTAGATGGAGAAGAAGCCGGCCAGTGAACCGGCCACCTGTCCGGTGGTGATGCCCGGAGAAAAGGCCTCCTCCGTGCGCATTATTCCGTAAACAATCCAGGGTTGCCTGCCCATTTCAGCCACTATCCAGCCCAGCTGGACCGCTATGTAGGGCAGAGGGATAACCCAGGGCAAAATTGTGAGCATCCGCGGCGACAAGGCCGGATCTTTGCGCCGCAGCCAGCCCCAGGCAGCCAGCACGGGAAAGAGCATGCCCAGGGCCACCATGACTCTGAAAGACAGAAATGTGGCCCAGACAGGGGGATGGTTTTCTTCGGGGAAATCCCTGAGCCCGGTTACTTCAGCGTCAAACGAGTGATAGGCCAGCATGGAAAGCCCCCCGGGGATGGGCAGCAGTTCCAGTCTGTTCCTTTGGTTGGCCGGATCAGGGATGACCAGCAGGTATTGAGGGGCATGGGTCCGGGTCTCCCAGTGCGATTCCATGGCTGCCAGCTTTTCCGGCTGGTACTTGGCTACTGTTGAGCCGTGGTGATGACCATGGACAACCACCACAATGGCGAAGAGCAGGGTAAACGGGGCTGCGATGCGGAAAGATTTCCGGAAAAAGTCCACGTGTGAACCCCGGGCTATGTGCCAGGCGGAAATGCCCAGGACAAAGAAGCCGCTCAGGACGTAGGAGGCGCTCAAAACATGAATGAACTGCTGCCAGGCGAATTCATTGGTGATGAGCTGGATAAAGCTGCCCAGTTCCGCCCGGCCGTCTCCAAATACATGTCCTATGGGATTCTGCATCCAGCCGTTGGCCATAATGATCCAGAATGCCGAAAGGTTGGCTGCCAGAGCCACCAGCCAGATGCAGGCATTGTGCAGCTTGGGCGGGAGTTTCTTCCAGCCGAAAATCCACACCCCCAGAAAAGTGGACTCCAGGAAAAAGGCCATGGTGGCCTCAATGGCCAGCAAAGACCCGAACACGTCGCCCACATAGGCTGAATACCTGGACCAGTTTGTTCCGAACTGGAACTCCAGGGCTATGCCGGTAACCGCTCCCAGAGCAAAGTTGATAAGAAAGAGTTTTCCCCAGAACTTGGCCATCCTCCTGTAGGTCTTATCTCCGGTGCGGATGAACTTGGTCTCCATGTAAGCCACCAGCAGAGAAAGGCCGAGAGTCAGGGGGACAAAAATGAAATGGACGAAGGTAGTCATGGCGAATTGCAGTCTTGAAAGTAACAAAACATCCATAAATCATCCCCTGGTTAAATAGTTTCAGCAGCGTATTTATTGGTCATTGCCCGGCGGAATATTCAGATGTTGTCTCCCCTGACCCAGCCTGAAAAGGCCTGCGCCCTGAAACAGTGCGGGTGCAGGCGCATCCCTGCTCAAGCAAGGGCAATATATCCGGCAGGCAGTTTTGGTGTGTTAGAGTTGTTGATGTTACCCGGGCCGCTGTCTGCCGCATATCTCTTCCCGGGCAAGGGTCGCAAAATCTGCTTCATCCAGAGTCTGCCTCATACGCTGCCTGGCGGTCTCCCAGATTCTGTGCACCCCGCAGAACGGACTTCGCCTGCACGATTCCGGGCTCATTATGCATTCATTTAAATATATTTCCCCGTCCACTGCCTCCACAACCTGCAGCAGCGAAAGTGCGGCAGGATCTTTGAGCAATCTGTAGCCGCCCCTGGCTCCCTGGGTAATCTGAATAATTCCGGCCCTGGAAAGAGTCTGAGCCACCTTGGCCATAAAGGACTCCGGTATATTCATGGCCCGGGCCACTTCTTTCTTTGAAACCACCTGGCCGGTTTCCCTGCCGGCTGCAAGGTAAAGCACGCAGCGAACCGCATACTCTCCTCCCCTGGTAAGCATCATGAATAGCTCCGTAATTTGAATATAGAAGATAAAAGATAAAAAAGAGTTAATTAGTCTTATATAGGGTATTATCTCCCCTGTCAACCAAAAAATTTTCTCAGCCTTAGCCCAGAGAGCAGTAAGCTTTGTACCGAGTCTTTTCCCGGCCACGTAGGCTTATACCGGATGAACCTTTAATCGCGGTTGCAACCGGCTCCATAGGGATTCGGGCCAAAAAGCGGCCCTCACCCGTGAGCCGCAACGTTAACCCTTGACAAACCGCCTCGTTAAATGTACATTTAAGCGTACATTAAACGGAGGTGAAATAATGAAAACCGTACCGGTAAGTGATTTTCGTAAGAATACATCAAGTTTCATCAATGAAGTTGAGCATGGGGAAACACTTATTTTAATTCGTCGTGGGAAGCCGGTTGCTGAAATAATACCATTTTCAGGCAGATCACAAAATAATCCTGCGTGGAAACAACCCAGAGTGCGTTTGCAAATCCAAGGTCTTAATTTGTCTTCTGCCATCCTGGAAGATCGCGAGGCCTCATGAAATTGGTTGTTGACTCATCAGCACTTGCTAAACGATATGTCCAAGAAACTGGCAGTGAAAAGCTTGACCATTTCTTTCAGAACGCATCAGAATTGGCGCTTTGTATCATTTTGGTCCCAGAGATAGTGTCCGGACTCAATCGGCGAATGAGGGAAGGTGCTTTGGATTTGAAAAATTATCGTGCACTAAGGAAACAATTAATCATCGATGCTCAAGATGCAATTATTCTTCAGATCACCCCTTCTGTAATTTCCCATTCAGTTAACCTATTGGAAAACAATGTATTGAGGGCTATGGATGCTCTTCATGTGGCATGCGCCCTTGAGTGGAAAGCAGATCTATTTATTACGTCAGACAGAAGGCAATGGATCGCGGCTCAAAATGCTGGTCTCTACTCTGAATATTTGGGCCAACAAGGGCATTCAGCGGATCACTAAAAAGCGCGCGCCCGCTGATCTCTTCATGGTTATGTGGCAGGTCAGATCTGAATCGGAATCTGAATGAAAGTTAAAGAGCTCATCAAAATCCTGGAGGAGGATGGCTGGTATCAGGCCCGCCAGCGGGGCAGTCACCGGCAATTTCGCCATCCGGTAAAATCGGGAACTGTAACCGTTTCCGGGAAGCTTAATGTAGATATGCCGCCGGGCACTCTGAACAATGCATTGAAGCAGGCCGGACTGAAAAAGTAGGTAAAAACATGCAGTATGTAGTCATTCTCGAAAAAGGCCCTGAGAGCTGGGGTGCTTACGTTCCAGATCTCCCGGGTTGCGTCGCCGTTGGAGAAACGAGGGAAGAAGCGCTTGAGCTAATCCGGGAAGCTATTGAGTTCCACCTGGAGGGAATGAAAGAGAACGGTGAGCCCATTCCCGAGCCTCACTCCTATACCGAGGTGGTTCAGGTAAATGCCGCCTAAACAATAAGGTTCATGAAGCCCGGCGTGCCTGGCAGGGACTATGGGCAAAGCTTTTTTTGAGGATGTTTCAGGGGGGATGAATATTTGCCATCAGGTCCATTCGGAGTGCCGGTTGGAGATTATTTTTCTCTCTGCTTTTGAAAATCCCCAATCCTATCCGGGGTTTTGTCATAAAAATTGACAAGTTTTTGAATTGAACTGGTGTAGCATTCCTGGGTACGTTCACTCATACCCGCAAGTTACAGGGCTTTCATGGACCGCTGGTAATAGTCTTTCATCATAAACCTCCTTAAAGTTGGAAAATAAATAAAGGAGATTATGAAGAAAGGATGATGGGTCCTGCAACTTGCAGAT
>PWNK01000037.1 GCA_003557865.1 Desulfonatronovibrio sp. | reverse complement strand
TGGTAATGGGCTCGTGGTGAAGGCAATGGTCATTTTGCCGGTTCATGGTCTGACGGCCATGTTTGTTCCAGTCCTGGACAACGGACCAGCCACTTTGTCCTTGACTGCCGGTGCTGACTGCATCCTGAAAAATACTTTTAAACTCCTCGGTCCATGAGTCCGAAACAGTGCTGCTTCCAAGACAGAACTTATAATTTGGATCAAAACCGGAAAACAGATCCAGGGTAGGAAATTTTTGCATGGCTGTACTCCTTGCTGGAGTACATATCAAATCCTGTTCCACTTTTTCAGGAATTGAAACTGGAGAAATTACGCGCCGGGAAGAATGTCCAGCAGGTCCTGAACCATTCTTATGGAAGATCTAAATGAGGAGGATGAGTAGTCACTGTTTTGCCACAGTAGATGGGCATAGCCGGAAAGCGGGCGAAAGCAGGGGGGCGATTTTCTCCAGAATTCGGGATCAGGATGCTCCCCTTTTTTAATTGAGATTTTGAGCTGAACAAGAAAATCAATGGCGCTTTGCCTGAACCTGCCATGCACAAGCGGATAATTCTGCTTCAAAAGGGCTGCTTTTTTTATTGCCTTTGACTCCTGTCCCAGTCCAAAGCGGCTTGCCCAGAAACTATGCCAGAAGGAAGCCATCAAGCTGGCTGCGGTTTTGGATGTTTTAAGCCCTGCAAGGTTGTACAGGCCGTTTTTGCGTCCTGATTCATGAACATTAATTCCCTTTAGTTCCTGAGTCTTCAGGTCTGACCATTGTCCAGACCTTATTCTTTCCACAAGGATCACGACCTGCCTGACCGTGAATGAATCCGAGCACAAAGGTTTTTTCTGGATGCATTCCCAGCAGCCTGAACAGCTTATGTTTGAACGTATCACTGTATGCCCCGGCTGATAAGGACCTGTTTCCCAGGGATTAACCGGACCCAGAGACAGATTGAGGGTGGCCAGACCGGTCCAGGCCGCCAGATGCATTGGTCCGGTGTCAGGAGTGATGAGCAGGCCGAGGCTTTTAAACAGCCCGGCCAGCTGGGGAAGGCTGAGTTTTCCAGCCAGGCTCAGGGGCTTGACGCTGCAAAGCTTAAGGACCATTTCGGCCAGATCCTTCTCCTGGGGTCCGCCAAGTATCACTGGATGATACTGACGTCTGATGAGTTCCTTGCACAACAGGGCAAAAAACTCCGGCCTTGGCCTCTTGTCCTCCTGGCTGGCCCCGATAAAAACGCCCACCCTCCTGTTATCCGGCTGGAGAATAAGTTTTGGCCAGCTGGTCCTTTTGATCATTGCCGGATCCACCGCGTCAAGCGCATTGAGTTCCGCCCAGTGAAACCTGTTATAGCGGTTGTTCTGGACCAGGCTTGAACGGTATAGCTGCCAATTGCCGGCAACACGCAGGACATTTTCTGAAGTATACGGGCCGATTATCTCATCAGCCCTGACCCTGCCGGCCAGCCAGGCTGCCCGCGGCCTGTGGCTGAGGTTAATTGCCAGGGAAAAATTTTCTTTAAGGACATGATCATGTCTTGGCCACGGAATATACAGAACCTGCGGGGAAAGGGCCACCAGGCCTTGGTAGAAAGATTCTTCAGCAACCACATGTATCCTGCTGTCAGGGAAGGTCTTCTGAAGCCACAAAAAAAGGGGGAATGACATGATCAGATCCCCCATTCTCTGCATCTGCAGGATAAGTATGGGCTTAGCCATAAACATCCTTCATCCGCCTGCAGATCTCCAGCAGCCTGTGGTCATAGGAATGCTCAGCCAGGATTCTCTTTCTGGCGGCCAGGGCAATTTTTTTTCTTTGTTCAGGATGGGTCAGGTAGTGTCTGATCAGCTGTCTGATTTCCCCAACTTCCCGGTAGTAGATCACTTCTTTTCCGGGCTCCAGGAGATCTTCAATCTGCCTTCTGTAGTCGGTTATAAGAAAACTTCCGCAGGCAGGAACGTCGAAAACCCGCTGGTTGACCGCTCCCTTCATCTGGGCGCTGGTGGCGTTGAAGTTTACCCGGGCGTGAGGGTAAAATCCGGGAAGATCAGCATAGTAATTAAACTCAGGGTGGTAGTCCCAATTGTCGCTCTGCGCAAAAGTATCCTTCCAGCCCTGGTCACCGGCTATCAAGGGCCTGAAGGACATCACCTGCTCCAGGCATGTCTTTCTGTACACCCGGGTAGCTTCCCAGGTGACCAGGGTTTCAAAGTCAAGCCTGGATTCTACGCCTGGAAGTGATTCAAAGCCCGGCCAAAGTTCCGGGAATTCTTTTGCAAGCAAAGGATAGACCAGGTTTTCGCTGCTGCCCACAAAGCGAGCAGCTACCCGCTGATAGCTGTCCGCCAGCAGGCCACTGATGTCTTTGGCTCTTACCTTTTCCAGCCTGATTGATACCTTTGCGGACATGGAATTGCCCACAAAAGAGACGTCTCTTGCCTCCGGGGCAAAACCGGGCAGGACTTTCCCCGGTGAAAATCTGTGGACATCAGTGGCCAGCGGAAGATAGTATACATTTTCAAATCCCAGGGCCTTCAGGCTTTGGATATTGTCTGCATCCCAGGAAAAAATGGAGCAGCAGGAACTGTTCAGGTTCGCGTAAAGATAAAGAACCAGGTGAGGATTATCCACGAACCAGGAGGCCAGGGGCAGTTTCATTCTTTCCAGAAGATCCAGAAGGATCCCCTCCCTGTCTATACCCAGATGGTTTATGGTAAAAACAAAATCAGGCCTGAATTCAACCACTGCCTGCAGGAAATCCCTGACAAAATCATCTTTCCCCACTTCCTGGTTCTCAAGATTGAGGAAACGGTGCTCAATGCCCAGGCGCTGGCAGGAAGCGATTATCTCACCCATCAAAAAATAACTGGAGGTGATCAGCAGTATTCTTGGAAGTTTATTTCTGAACCGGGGATATCTTGTCCTGGACCAGAAATCGCACTTATTGCTGGCCTTGAGAGCTGAAAATATTGACTTGTAATAATCCTGGTCCAGACGCAGGTATGAATGGACTGCAACGGGAATAAAGGGGCGGCAGGAATTAGCCCATTGCCATCTCGTCAGCCTGGAAAGGGCCTCCCGGGCTGACGCGGTGTTTATAAAAAGAATCCTGTCTTTAAACCGCTCCATCAGCTCCAGTGTACCGGCGGCCTGCATGATCATCTCCTCCCTGTCCACCACTGCCAGCGGTCCAGGGTGAATCTTGAGCACATGGCCCAGGTACTCTTTTGTTGCCGCGCCGATCAGAACAGGAAGACAGCCCAGGTTTTGCTTAAGCTCCTCTTTCACGCTGTTTAAAAAACGCTCATGAAATCTGCCCAGCAGCATGAAGCAGCGACCGGAACTCTCAATCTTAAAATCAACAAGACTTTCGTTGTGGTAAACGGGTTTTATGCTGTAGGTTCTGCTGTTCATCATGGGAGCATTACGCATATTTTGAAAACAGGTTGAACATTGATTAAAACAGCTATTGTCTGTGGAAAAGGTAAAAAATACCGACTTGGCACGGGGACTGTCCCTGGCTTGGGGACTGTCCCCAACTATTTTCAAAATATGCGCAATGCTCCCTTCATCATTGCCGTCTATGGCGGGCTTTCAGGGATTATTGGCCACCGTCATATTTCAGCCGTCATAATCACGGCTGTCAAGAATTATGGTTACCGGTCCAAAGTTATTCAGCTCCACCTCCATCTCGGCACCGAACACTCCAAGTTCAACCTGAGGCCATCTTTTCCTGAGGCCGGCTGCGAACCTATCAAAAAGGGTCCTGGCCAGATCAAAAGGAGCTGAGCCTGAAAACCCCGGCCTGCGCCCTTTACGGCAGTCGGCATAAAGAGTGAATTGAGGTATAAGCAGGATGCCTCCCTGAACATCTTCAAGACTCAGGTTGAGCCTGCCCTCCTGGTCTGGAAATATTCTCAGACCCAGCAACTTATCGTGCATAACCTTCCAGGATCTTTTGTAGTTCAGATCATTGTCTGCGGCTGAAAATCCCGCCAGAACCGCCAGGCCGTTCCCGATCTCTCCCACCATCTGGTCATCCACAAGCACCCTGGCCCACTTGACTCTTTGCAGAACCAGTCTCATGATTTTCCCGCGCCTATACCACGCACCGGCTAATCCTTATAACAGTGTTCAGGTCCGGGAAACTGACCAGACCTGACTTCCCGGCTGTAGTCTGAAACAGCATTTCTGACTGTTGCTGACAGGTCGGCATATCTTTTGACAAATCTGGGAGCAAACTGCTCGTTTATGCCCAGCAGGTCATTGACCACCAGAACCTGTCCGTCACAATGCGGTCCTGCGCCGATACCAATGGTCGGAATACTGACGCTTTCCGTGATCTGGCGGGCAAGCTCCACAGGCACTGCCTCAAGCACAAGACTGAAACACCCCGCCTGTTCAAGCTGTCTGGCCTGGGAGAGAATCAGAGGTCCTGACTTTCCCCGACCCTGGACCTTGAACCCCCCGAACACGGCAATACTCTGGGGCGTCAGCCCCAGATGACCCATGACCGGGATGCCGGCTTCAACCATGGCTTTAATCTGGGGAGTTACTCCCGCAGCTCCCTCAACCTTGACCGCTCCGGCCCGAGCTTCCTTGAGAAACCTGCCCGCGTTGAATACCGCCCTGGAAACACCGGTCTGATAAGACATGAAAGGCATATCCGCCACAACCAGGGCCTTTTGGACACCGCGGCTGACAGCTCCGGTATGGTGAAGCATTTCCTTCATCCCCACCGAAAGAGTATCCTCATGTCCCAAAGAAACCATGGCCAGGGAATCTCCCACCAGCACCATATCAATATCGCACTGGTCCACCAGCCTGGCCATGGAGTAATCATATGCGGTAACCATGACCAGTTTTCGGATATGTTTTGCACTTATAATGCCAGGGACAGTTGTTTCGTTCATGATCTCACTTTCCTGAAAATTTAAGGTTTGGCGGTTTATTCTCTAACAGCTAAAGGTAGATGGCAGGCTGAAAGAACCCGGCCCAGCTCCTTGACAAGTTATGCAAAAGCTAACATTTATCGTAATTATCAACGTTGCAGATTCATGTCCCCTTACTCGGGTCCAAAAATCTAAAGAGCCGCCAGCTGGAGTTGGTCGGCAAAAATAATCCATGTACAGACAAGAACTTCATCCAGGGCGTGTTTTCGAAGCCCAAACCAGAGATGAACCCAGGACCATCCTCCCCAGAAAAGCCCTTCTCTGTTCAACCTGCAGGATAAAAATCACCTGGAAGGAGGCCTCGGTTGAGATTAACGGCAGCCACAGACACGTTTTTGTCAACCCTGCTGGCCTGGTCTTTGAAGTGGGATGCTTTTGCCAGGCAGAGAACCTGTCCGGGATTGGCCCCGTCACCTCTGAATTCACCTGGTTTCCGGGCTGCTCCTGGCAGACCCTGATCTGCTCAAACTGTCACTTCCAGCTGGGATGGAGCTACCAGCCCCGGGATAAGTCAATGTTTTTCGGCCTGATCCTGGAACGGCTTGTGGATGATTAACAGATCATGGGCTTGAGAGTGCCTGCCTGGTCTTTGGAGCCCGGTTTCAAGGGACACCTATTTTCCCCTCCAGGCTAATCACTGAACAAAAACATGGGGTCAACCGCCTCCCCCAGGATATAAACCCCAAGATGCAGATGAGGTCCGGTCGCCCTTCCGGTCATTCCCACCAGACCCACAAGATCCCCTTTATGGACAAGCTGGCCTTCGCTGACCTTTTTATCACTCAAATGCATATATACCGTCTGCAGTCCAAGGCCATGATCCACAATAACCGTCTGTCCTCCATAGTAAAAGTCTCCGGTCAGAATAACCCTGCCGCTGCTGACGGCTTGCACCGGGGTTCCTTCAGCCCCTCTCAGATCCACTCCCCGGTGAGGGGATCTTGGCTGGTTGTTCAAAAACCTGCGTACCCCGAAGGGGGAACTGACACTGCCTGGCACGGGACGAAGAAACTCTTCTGAGAAATAACGGTGCCTGCTCAGGACATTGAGGGCGGCCACAGTTTTTTCGCGCTCACGCACTATTCTGTCAATCACCTCCTGAGGCGGAGTGACCATTGAATCTGGAAGAGTTAGGTGCTGTATTGGATACTGTTTTTCCACAATGGATACTTGAAAGTGCTTGCTCAAGGGGCCTTGAGGCAAATCAAAGGAAATGGCAAGGGGAAAGCTGCCTTTCTGATCAAGACCGGCTCCGAGCAGAATCCTCTGTGTGCCGGGAAGATCCACAGGATAATCAACTTCTTTTCCCATCCAGATGACAGTAACCCCAGCAGGCTGCTTTTCTGAAACTATCTCCAACCAGAAAGGCTCTCCCTGTCCGACCTCCTCCGGAAAGGAAACAGTCAGGGCATGGGCGCTTATAGCCCAGAAAAACATAATCACTAAAACAACTAAAAGTTTCTTCATATTTAGATGTCTCCTTGCAACCGGTTCTAATCATTCACAGGCAGTGCTCTCGTGTACATTCCGGAGAGAAGGCTTTTAAGCTTCTTGTCTTTTTCCAGATCAGGACTGGGGCCATATCTTTGGGCATGGTATATTATTTTCAGCTCCAAGGCTTTGTCAGGATGATTTCTTTCCCACCAGTCAAGGATGGACCTTTCTCTTCCAGGGGTCAATAGCTCGTGCCTGCCCGGGGTCTTTCGGGAAAGCCTTTTCCAGGCTCTGATTCTCAGTATCTGATCGCGGTCCATGCCGGAATACCTGCCCTTTAATGCCCACAGTACAATAATAAAGCCTGCTCCAATTATCAATGCCCCCAAAACCGGTGACAAGCTGAAGCCCTCAGGAAAGTTTCTTGAAACATTGGCCCTTGGGGCCGACAGGCCAGTCCAGGTCTCCTGGAAGCCTGACCTTAAGGACCTCCACATACGCATCTGTCTGGCAGGAGTCAGATCAATGATCGCGTTGGTCCATTGCCAGCGCATCCAGTCCACAACCCTTAAACCGGGGCTCATCAATTGTTCCGGAATAATCTCCCCGGACGCCGGGGATGGCCATGCCTGCTCTGCCTGATCAACTGCGGAACCGTCCAGCATTGCGGTGGGATCAAGAAGTACCCATCCCCTGTCTTCAAACCATGCCTCTACCCAGGCATGGGCCATGCTGTCCCTGACTACCCAGTACTCGCCAACAGGATTGAACTCGCCTCCCATAAACCCCACAACAATCCTGGACGGGATGTTGTTCAGCCTCAGCAGGACTGCAGTGGCTGCAGCATAAAGCTCACAATATCCAGTTCTGGTTTCCAGCAGAAAACTGGCCAGGGTCTGTCCCTGTCCGGAACCTCCAGGAGAAACCAGGCTGTATTCAAATCCACTGGTTCCAAAATATTTCAACACCTCCTGAGCCCTGTTCCATGGATCATGTACATCCTCAAACTCCCGGGCCAGGCTTATAACCCCGGGATCCAGAGCGGAGGGAACATCAAGTGCGGCCCTCAATTCCTGAGGCGTCAGCTCTGTTTTGTCGCTTCGCCTGGAATAGACCTGATACCTGATGGCGATATCAACCGGATCCCTGGTTATAATCGTTGCGTCCCTGCTGTAGTACACAGGGGAATAATTCTGAACCATGCCCGGGAAAAAAAGCCCGAACAGATACTCTGTCCGGCCCGGATTTAGAGTTATGTTCTGACTTATAACTCCAGACTCATTCCCTGAGGCAATGGCGGGACGGACCCTGTGGTCGTTGGGGCTTCCCGGCTTCCAGGAGGTTCCGTCTGTTTCCCACAATACTGCTCCCCGCCAGTAAAGCATGGAAGGATCGGCATCACCGTCAATCGTGGCCCTGAAGGCCACTCTGCCGGACAATACTATCTCGCCAACGCTTCCAGGCCTCATCTGCGGGCTGAATCCTGTCCTGTGGATATTCATTCCTGAACTCAGGTTCAGCATGGGGTTGATGTTTCTGGGAAAAACAAAAAAAAGAAAGAGTCCCAGGACGATGGTCATCACTGTCAGGAACAGGGCAAAAGTCATAATTTTCAGGGGAAAAAACCATCCAGCATTCCTTGATTCCGGATTCGTTCCGGTCTGGTCAACGATATGCTGCCATAAGGTCAGAACCAGCCCCAGAAAAAAGAACAAAAAGATCATGACCCCAAAACCTAAATCAAATCTGACCAGCGAGGAAACTCCAAGCCCGAGAACTCCCAGACCGCAGAACTGAAAACAGTCCCGCTGGGTTCTCAGCTCCAGCAGCTTGATGCCCAGCATAAGCACCAGGGCCTGAGCCAGTACATACTGCCATCCCTGAGCCCAATGGGCGGCAATGGCCAGGCTGATCAAAAGCAAAGTGGATATCAGTCTGAAATTATATGAAAAAAACTCGTTGCTTCTCCGGTATGTCGCCCAAAGCACTGCCAGGCATGAAAAAATCCAGAACAGGGCCACCCACTCCGCCAGCATGATCTCCAGAGAAAACACTACGCATGATCCGGCGCCTATTGCCACTGATGGAGAAAGAAACCTGAGTCGAAAATTGTTTCTGGATATTGCTGAAGCATTCATTGCAAAAATATGCCTGTTTCAGAATGGGGTCAAAGGTTCTGTCAGGGATAGCTGCCCAAATACTGTATGCTCAGGGATGGGGCAGGGGTTCTACAAGAGCCAGGGCCATCAGGGCACTTTCATAACTCACTTTGCCCATGCCTGAGACAACTCTGTTGGGGACCTTCAGTTCCCAAGCGGCATTGCCGAGTGCGGCCCTGTCCAGGATCAGTCTTATTGCGGACAGCCTTTTTTCAACATCAAGGTGGGCAAACGCTGGATCATCCCAGTCCAGAACAACGGGCTTTGAGTTTTGCCTGGCAAAACTGTGGGCAGGCCACTGCCCGCCGGCCCCTCCCATTTCGCGTTTTTGCCAGTCCAGTCGCCGCCAGACGATATTTGCCTTTCCTTCCCCAGGACGATAGGGCCTGATTCCTGTCCACTCTCCTCTGCCCCGGCCACTGGAATGACTGAAGGCATCTTCTTCCTTTCCCATGGAAGCATGATCGGCAATGACCCCGTAAGGGTCCGGTGAAACCAGAATCCTGGCCTGTGCATCAAAAAGGCCGCCCCGTCTGACGAAACCGAAGGGAAAAGAGGAACTTACGCTGATCCGGGGCAGATACGGTCTCCCTCTCCGGGGGGGGACCCAGACCAAAAAGACTTCCCTGTGACTACCTGGAGGAATTACAGGGATCGAAACAAAGCCGTCTCCCAATCTGACGTTGATCACCAGAGAAGACAAGCGCTTGCTGTTTTCCACTCTGACCACTACAGGTCCGGACTGACCCCTGGTCAGGACGCTTTGCCCCCATGCCAGAACCCTGATTCCTGAAATATTGTATATGGCTGCCAGCCCTGAGAGAAAAAGAAGGCTGAGAAGCAGCGATGTGATCAGAAAAAGGACATTATTGTTGCTGTTGACTGCAGCCAGTCCCACAAGCAGGCACAGCAGAACATAAATCCATCCTGAAAAACTGAGTCTGGCCCGTATTTTTTCAGGCTTTGCGGTTTCACCAGGTTTCATCGATAATTCTTCTCAAGAGGTATTCTCTGTTTCCAGAGACAAAACTGATCCTGTGCACCATTACGTTGTAGGCAATTTTGATCAGATCTTCGGGAATGACATAATCCCTTTGCTCCATCATGGCCCAGGCCTGGGCTGCAGCCTTAAGGGCAAGCATGCCTCTGGGAGAGAGTCCGGCCCTGACTTCCTGGTTTTGCCTGGTAGCACTGGTCAGGGAGATAATCATCTCCGCAATCTCCTGACTGAGAAACACCCTTCGGCGCAACCGGCGCAGATCAGAGAGGTCAATACCGCTCACTACCGGCTCAATATCCGGACTCATCCCTCCCCTGGTCAATAGCTCTCTTTCTGCTTCAGGTCCTGGATAACCCAGGGTGATGCTCATCATGAACCGGTCCATCTGACTGTCGGGCAGGGGATTGACACCGTGCTCCTCCAGAGGATTCTGCGTGGCAATGACCAGGAAATTCTCCGGAAGGGGATAGGTTTTCCCGTCTGCTGAAACCTGCTTTTCAGCCATGGCCTCAAGCAGTGCGGACTGTGTCCTCGGTGATGACCTGTTGATCTCATCGGCCAGAACAATGGAATGAAATATTGGTCCCGGGTGAAACCGGAATTCATTAATTCTCGGATCAAACATGGATACGCCCAGCACATCTCCAGGCAATAGATCGCTGGTCATCTGAATCCTGGCAAAATCAAGGCCGAGAACCCTTGCCATGGTCAGGGCCAGGGTGGTTTTGCCCACTCCCGGGATATCTTCAATCAGCAGATGACCCCCGGCCAGAAATGAAGCCAGAGAAAGACGGATCTGCAAAGGCTTGTCCAGAAGGACACTGCTTAAGGTTTCAAGTATGGTTTGAATCAGATTCGATTGTTTGCTCATTATACCTTTCTTTAAAAGCGGGTTTTTAGCAGCCCGCCTCATCCGGATATTTGCAGTTAACATGGATGAAATCATTCTTATCAGTGCCCTGATAATCACTTTGCTCTGCGGGAAGTGCATCCAGGCCAGGGTATCTGCAAACACCTGCACAAACCACGCCTGATCAAGGGTTTACTTTCCACATCAGTACATAAGACCTGTCACCTGCCCCGTCCATAATTTTCAAGATATATTTTGCCCATGATGCTCCTTCGAGGTCAAAGACCTGATCCAGGGCAGCATAATTCAGGGATACATGACACCTGTTACAAAATTGTATTTTCAGTTCGCATCAAAGACCAATGTTTATCCTCATAAAAGTCGCCAAAGTTGCCCTAACCAGTCAGCCAAGGTCCTTAAAACTCCCCTCGGAATAATGCCGGAAGGAAAACATCAGGCAGTCAGCCGAGTTTTCATATATTATCATAACCTTTAATGCTCATTTTTGTTCAGACCAAGATATTGATTTACGTTTTTTTGGTCTTATGTTAATAATACAAAGCTTTTCATCACTGCCAACACAACCAAGGGGGACAAGATGCTGATAAAGGACTGGATGAGCAGCGAAATAGTTACAGTGACCAAAGACACCTCCATGCTCAAGGCCTCCAAAATTTTCAAGGACAACAATTTCCGCAGACTTCCAGTAGTAGATGATGACGGCAGCCTGGTGGGGATTGTCACCGACAGGGACATAAAGGATGCTTCGCCGTCCAAGGCCACCACCCTTGACGTGCATGAACTTTATTATCTTCTTTCTGAAATTAAAATCAAAGACATCATGACCCCCAACCCCTTCACCATAAACGTTGATGACAGCCTGGAAAAGGCTGCCATCAAAATGCTGGAAAAAAAAGTGGAAGGGCTGCCCGTTGTCAATGACAAGGGAAAAGTAGTCGGCATCATAACCGAAACCGACATATTCAAGGCGCTGGTGAACATAACCGGGGCCTTTCAGGGAGGGATCAAGATAGGGTTGAAACTTTCCAGCCAAGCGGGCACACTCAAGCCCGTTCTTGATTTATTGAGATCACACGGCGCAAGGATCATCAGCGTGCTGACTTACCATGACCAGAAAGCTCAGGGAACCAGGCACGTATACATGAGAATCCAGGACCTGGACAAGGCAAAGGAGAATTCCCTTAAAAGCAAGGTGGAGCTTGATTTCGACCTTCTTTTCTGGATGAGGGACAATCCCTGACCATTGATAATTTTTAGACCAGAGGCATAACCCCGAAACAGCAAACCTGAAAGCTCTTCAAGGAGTTCAAAATGGCAAATGTTTACCTTTACGCACTCAGCACCTGTGTACACTGTAGAAATACCAGGCAATTTCTAGATGAAAAAAACATTGAATATGATTATGTCTATGTGGACAAGCTCAGTGGTCAGGAGCGGGAAAAAGCCATTGAAGAAGTCAGGAAATACAACCCCAAGCTCTCTTTTCCCACCATTGTAATTGATGGAGATAAGACCATTGTCGGTCTCAAGCAGGATGAAATACTGGAGGCTTGTGGAAAATGACCCCGGAAAAGCTTTATGAAACCCTGAAAAAGCTCCAGGAACCCAAGGGCTACCTGTTCAACAAAAACAGGACCATGGTCATGGAGTTAATGGAGGGACTTCTGGAAAACAAGGACCGTTACGGGTACATGGCCTGTCCCTGCAGGCTTGCTTCCGGCAGTCAGCAGGATGACAGGGACATAATCTGCCCCTGCGTCTATCGTGAAGAAGACGTGCGCGAATTTGGAAGCTGCTACTGCGGCCTTTATGTTTCCCGGGAATGGAACGAAGATAAGATCCCGCATGAGTGTGTACCAGAACGCCGCCCTCTGGAAAAAATTACATTCTAATGACTTGCAGCCTTTTATGCTTATCAACAATTATAACCATCACGGAGCTAACTGATGAAGGAAAAAGTGCAGGCAGTTCTTGATAAAATCAGACCATCCCTTCAGGCCGACGGAGGAGATGTGGAACTTGTAGATGTTACCCCTCAGGGGATCGTCAAGGTGCGTCTGACCGGGGCATGCAAAGGATGCCCCATGTCTCAGATGACTCTGAAAAACGGAATAGAGCGCTTTTTGTTAAAAGAACTGCCTGAGATAAAAGGAGTTGAGCCGGCATCCTGAGACACTTCTCATCTGAGCACTAAAACCCCTTCCTTTTCAGCAGGGGATGTCACTCTTTTTTTCCGGCGGGCTACTCTGGCCCGCCTTTTTTTCGAAAAAAACCAATTCAAGGCATTAAACATGAACAAAACAATCACCAGGTTCGCTCCAAGCCCCACCGGATACCTGCACATCGGAGGGGCCAGGACCGCGCTGTTCAACTGGCTTTTCGCCAGAAAAATGAAGGGCAGGTTCATTCTCAGGGTGGAGGATACAGACCAGGCACGATCAACTCCGGAAATGACCAGGGCTATTATTGACTCCATGAACTGGCTGGGTCTTGATCACGATGATGGGCCCTTTTTTCAGAGTCAAAGAAAAAATCTGTATTTAAGCTATATTCTGAGGCTCGTGCAAAAAGGGAATGCCTATTACTGCGGATGCACCCCGGATGAAGTGGAAGCCATGCGCCAGGAGGCCAGGCAGCGGGGACAAAAGCCTAAATACAGCGGCAAATGCCGGGATCTTGGTCTAGAGCCGGGACCGGAAACCGTTGTCAGGATCAAAGCTCCCCTGGATGGTCAGGTAGTGTTCAACGACCTGGTCAAGGGACATATTTCTTTTGAAAACCAGGAACTGGATGACTTTGTCCTGCAGAGGAAGGACGGAACCCCCACCTATAATCTTGCCGTAGTTGTAGACGATGCTGAAATGGGCATAACCCACATTCTGCGGGGCGATGACCACGTCAACAATACTCCCAGGCAGCTGCATATTTACCAGGCCCTGGAAATCACCCCTCCCCTGTTCGGCCACGTGCCCATGATCCTTGGTCCGGACAAGAAAAAGCTATCCAAGCGCCATGGAGCGCTTTCAGTCATGGCTTATAAACAAATGGGATTTTTGCCCGAAGCCATGCTTAACTGCCTGGTGCGCCTGGGATGGTCTTACAAAGATGAGGAGATCTTTTCCAGGGAAGACCTGATCCGGAAGTTCTCCCTGGAAAACCTGGGCTCATCAGCCTGTGTCTTTGATATGAAAAAGCTGACCTGGCTCAATTCCCATTATATCAAGGAAGGAAGTGTCCCCAGGCTGGCCAAAATACTCATGGACCATCTTCATTCTGAACATATCTCCCCGAAAGAAATGTATCTTGAAAAAATAATCCCGCTTCTTCAGCCCAGAGCCGGAACCATTAAAGAAATGGCTGAAATGGCCATGTTCTTCCTGGTTGAAGATCATAAGCTGGATTATGACCAAGAGGCTGTGCAAAAATTCCTCACTCCTGAAACCAAGAGGCTCTTGTCTGAGATTGCCTCCAGGCTGGAAAAGCTTGACTCCTTTGACCAGGAAGCCCTTGAACAGGATCTTGGGGAGTACATTAGGAATAAAGAAATAAAATTCAAGGTTATTGCCCAGCCCCTGAGGGTGGCCATTACCGGGAAGACCGCCAGCCCGGGACTTTTTGAAACCATGGAGGTTCTGGGCAGGGAAAGGGTGGTCAACCGCCTCAAGCTGATGTCTTCATAGAAAAGCTACTTCCTCCAGATAGACAGGACCAGGGTCAGGATGATGCTGATTACAATGCATGTCCCCAGGGGAAAATAAAACCTGAAATTTTCCCTTTCAATGGATATGTCACCGGGAAGACGGCCCAGGCCGAAAGGCAGCTTGTCTTTTAACAGGATCAGCGCACCCATAAATATCAGCAGCACTCCGATAAAGATAACGGCTTTTCCAAGCCCGGACCAGTCATTCATGAGAAAACTCTAACATATCCTGGGAAGCTGTTCTCCTTCCAGCATATCCAGAAGCCTGTGTCCCCCCAGAGGGGTCCTGAGGATAACCCTGCCCTTTCTGCCTTCCCGGACCTGACCGATCACTGCTGCCCCCAAGCCTGCGGGATCGCTTCTCATTATCTCCAGGGCTTTCCTGGCTGATTTTTCAGGCAGAATACAGATGAACTTGCCCTCATTGGCCAGGTACAACGGGTCAAGTCCCAAAAAGGAACAGCCACCCTCAACTTCCTTGCGCACAGGAATTACTTCCTGCTCAATAAGAAGCTCTACGCCTGATTGCTGGGCGATTTCATTTAATGTTGTGGCCAGCCCTCCCCTGGTCGGATCGCGAAGAACATGAATGGGGCCTGCTTCTTTGATCAGCTTGACCGTCAGATGATTAAGGGCCTGCGAGTCGCTGAGGATATCCGTTTCAAAGGCTATCCCCTGGCGATGGGATAGTATGGCCAGGCCGTGATCACCGATGCTGCCGCTGACCAGGATCAGATCACCCGGGGAAGCACTGCTTCCTGAAGGGGAAGGGTTTGCTATTACCGAACCTATGCCGGTGGTGTTGATAAATATCTTATCAACTGCGCCCCTGGGCACAACTTTGGTATCACCGGTAACGATGGACACCCCGGCATCCCGCGCAGCCCCGGCCATGGAGGCGGCAATCCTGTTCAGATCACCCATGTCCAGACCTTCCTCCAGGATAAAGGCACAGCTCATGAATCTGGGTATTGCCCCCAGCATGGCCACATCGTTGACCGTTCCATGAACAGCTAAGGAACCTATGTCTCCCCCGGGAAAAAAAATGGGATCAACGGTAAAGGTATCAGTGCTCATGGACAAAGGACCTTCAAGACCTGTTATCAAGGCTGCATCGTCAAGCCTGTTCAGGCCGGGGTTTCCCAGATGCCTGACAAACAATTCCTTTACCAGCCGCTGGGAGGCCCTGCCTCCGCTTCCGTAATCCAGGGTTATTCTTTCAGACATTTATTGCAATCCATCATTTATCTTTGGTGACATGAAGGTCCCAGCCGTGACATTCACAGTGGCGAGATGGAGCGGCTCTTAGGCTGAACATAATTACAGGTTCTGACCCTTGCACCTGCAGGAACGCAGGCTAGAGAACGTACCTGTGATAAGCAGCGCAGGAGCCTTCAGTTGAAACCATGCACGGTCCCACCGGTCTGGCCGGGGTGCACCTGGTATCAAAGAGCGGACATTTATCAGGCTGAATCAAGCCCTTGAGGACATCCCCGCATTTGCATCCAGGAATCTCTTCCACCAGGGGCAGCTCCTGTCCGTATACCTTGGATGCATCAAACTCCTCGTACTTACTGCTGATGGCCAGACCGCTTCCGGGAATTGTTCCCAGACCGCGCCACAGGGCGTCGCATCTCTCAAAAACATCGTCCATGACCTCCATGGCCCTAAGGTTGCCCTGATCAGCCACAACACGTCTGTAATTGTTCTCAACCCGGGCCCTGGACTCATGCTTCTGCCTGATCATAACCAGTATGGCCTGAAGAATATCCAGAGGTTCAAAACCTGCAATGACCGCTGGCAATCCGTATTCTTCAGCCAGGAAAAGATAGGGCTTGATCCCGATTATAGCTGAGACGTGACCCGGAAGGAGCAGACCGTCTACGCTTATCTGTCTGTCGGCTGCCAGAGCGGCAAGAGCAGGAGGGACAAGCTTGTGAAAGGAAAGAACGGAAAAATTCTTAATCCCCTGCTTTCCGGCCATTTTGATAACAGCGGCAACTGTTGGCGCTGTTGTCTCAAAGCCCACCCCCAGAAAAACAACCCTTTGTCCCGGATTTTCAAGGGCAATGTTTAAGGCGTCAAGCGCGGAATAAACAACCTTGATTCTTGCCCCTTCAGCCTGAGCTGTTTTCAGGCTTCTCCCGCCCGGTCCCGGGACTTTGATCAAATCGCCAAAGGTGGCGACCAGCAGATCCTTTTCACAAAGAGCAAGATACGCGGCAATTTCCCTGTCGTGAGTTACACACACAGGGCATCCAGGGCCTGAGAGATGAACCATGCCCTGGGGAAGCAGACTTCTGATTCCGCTCTGAAAAATGGCCACGGTATGTGTCCCGCAAACTTCCATGAATCTGAACTCATCCTCAAGCTCTTCTTTGATCTGACTCAAAAGATTTTGACAAAGCTTTGGGTCCCTGAATTTATTTAATAAGTTCAAGCCCAAGTCCCTCCTGGAAAAGCCTCAGGGTTTCAAGGCCCTCCTCCCTGTCAATCTTACGCAGGGCAAAACCTGCATGAACGATCACAAAGTCACCCACTGCAGCCTGCTCATCAATAATATCAAGGCGGACCTGATTTTTCACTCCACCCACTTCCACACGGGCCACATTATCTTCTATGGAAATTATTTCCATGGGTATTGCAAGACACATATCAAGACCTCCGCAACTAGTTTTTTTCATCCGGAAAGTCTTTCTTTGCGGATGATGAAGCTACTGACTATCTTTTCGGAAACGAGGAGTTTGTTCTTTTGGCCAGAAAATCAGTCAGTTATAAGGCAATGTACCTTGATGCCTTAACCAGTAACTGTGCAGATTGAAGAAGCCAAAAGGAAAAAAAACCGTTTCCGGATGAAAACCAGTTTAAAAGGCATACATAGTCAGCCGGGTGGCAAAGGTCAACGACGGTTTCCAGCTGCATCACAAGTTTTATTTTGCCTTTTATCCCAAGTGATGCTAATTTTTAATCTTCGTGAAATAATCATCATAATTATTGCATCACATGACCTTCAAACCCTTTTACTACCCCTACGACATAAGCTGGAAGGTTCCTTCAAGAAAAGAATGTTTCAATTTCTGGGATGAGTTCAGCCTGCCCGGTCACATTCGGGAGCACAGCAGCCGGGTGGCGGATGTCGCCCATGAAATCTGCCAGATGGCCGGGGATGATCTTCCTGTTCCGGCAGAGGCGGTCGTAGCCAGTGCCCTTCTCCATGACCTTGGCAAATTTTACTGTATCGAACACGGCGGCTTCCACAGTCAGCTCGGAGCCAGCCTGGTGATGGATCTCACCGGGAATCCGGCCATAGCCCAGGGTGTCATGCATCATGTCTACTGGCCCGGGGACATTGACATCGTCAGGTTTTTTCTGCCACTGGTCATCATCTACAGTGATAAGAGGGTAAAGCATGACCGGGTGGTTTCTCTGGAAACCAGGTTCGAAGATCTTTTTCAGCGATATGGAACTAACGGGCCAATGAATGGGCTTATTCACAGGTCCTGGAATCAGGCCGTTGCTATCCAGGACAAGTTAAACCAAAAATTCGGGACTGATTTCAATGCGTGTGCTTTTAATTGCAGGCGGATGGTCTAATGAACGGGAAGTATCCCTGAACGGAGCAGTCCAGATTGAAAAAGCCCTTAAAGACATGGGACATGAGGTAATATTTTTCGACCTGGAACCAGACCTGGATGCATTAATCAAATTGGCCCGGAACAGCGATGCTGCCATGATCAACCTGCACGGCTGTCCCGGGGAAGACGGGACGCTCCAGGCCCTTCTCGATGATCTGGGAGTTCCCTATCATGGTTCAGGACCGCTGGGCTCCTTTCTGGCCATTAACAAGTCATTGACCAAACAGATCCTGAGAAACCACGGACTGCCAACTCCAGACTGGGTTTTGCTCCCGGGTTACGGCCACAGAATTCCTCCCGGGTTGAAATACCCTCTGGTGGCCAAACCCAACACTGGCGGTTCAAGCCTGAACATGGCAATTATTGAAAACCCTGATCAACTCCTCCTTTACCTGGAACAGTTCTCTTCTAAACACCAGGAAATCATACTTGAAGACTATGTCCAAGGCCTGGAACTGACCTGTGCTGTCCTGGACCAGGATGCCCTTCCTCCGGTGCTCATAAAGCCTTTGAAGGGCAGTTTCTTTGATTATGACAGCAAATATGATCCGGACGGAGCCACAGAGATATGTCCTGCCCCTGTACCTCAAAAAACCATCCGCATGGTTCAGGAAATGGCTCTTGAGGTACATAAAATACTGGGCCTCAAGCATTACAGCAGAACTGACTTCATGATGGACAAAGAGGGCAGTGTCTATATTCTCGAAGCCAACACCCTGCCCGGAATGACCCTGACCAGTCTTGTTCCCAGGGCAGCCATGGCCGCTGGTCTCGATTTTACAGACCTTGTGGGCAAGCTTCTAAGTCTTGCCCTGGACCCAGGAAAACGCACCAGGAGGAGAATATGACCCGAAAGGCTTCCTTTTCACTGTATTTTTTCCAGGCACTTTACTTTGGAGCCTGGTTGCTTGCCCTGCCTTTCCTTTTTTTTGTGAAAAGATTAAGGCCCATTTCCCGGCAGCGTTTCGGCCTGGGCATGCCGTCCGGCCCTTTTGATCTCTGGATTCATGCCTCCTCAGTGGGAGAAGCCAAGCTGGCCCTTCAGGTATTGGGAGAACTGCCCAGGGAGCGCTTCCCCAAAGTGATTGTCAGCTCCAACACCAGTTCAGGCATGCAGGTCTTAGAAAGCCATGCAGATGACCAGACAAAGCTTGTTTTTTTCCCCTTTGACCTTTTAACATCATGGAGCATTGCTCTGGCAAGGGTTCAGCCAAGGCGGATACTGCTTCTTGAGACAGAGATATGGCCGGCTCTTCTGTTTTACTGCAGGCAGAGATCCATTGATGTGACCATTGGCAACGCGCGCATGAGCCTTAAAAGTTTCTGCAGGTATTATCCCCTGTCCGGACTGTTCAGCCAGATAAAACCGGTCAGAATTCTTTCCGTCTCAGAAAAGGACAATGAGAGATTTTCATGGATATTCTCGGGATCAGATCAAGAAATAATGTCCAACATCAAGTTTGATACTGTCAGTGAAGCCAGTCCTGTTCCATATGTTAAAAATCCTCTTGCCTCCTATTTCAAACCCGGCCATCCCCTCATAGTCCTGGGTTCGATCCGCAAGGAAGAGGAGATATATATAAGACGGCTGGTCAAGAGGGTCTCTTCTGATCACCCCAAAACAACCATCGCCCTGTTTCCCAGACACATGGAGAGAATTAAAAGCTGGCAGGAATTCCTGGAAAATGAAGGTATACCCTGGTCCAGACGCTCAGATCTTGAAAACAGACCTTCTTTGCCCGGTGTTATTTTATGGGACATGTTTGGAGAGCTGGTATATGCCTACGCTCTTGCCAAGTCGGTTTATGTTGGCGGCAGCCTGGCCCCGTGCGGAGGTCAGAATTTTCTGGAACCCCTTTCCCAGGGGATTGTTCCGTGCGTGGGACCCTTCTGGGACAACTTTGAGTGGGTCGGCCAAGAGATAGTAAGTTCAGACCTTCTCTGCCGGATTGAAGATGAACGTGAGCTTTACGCCAGACTGATAAAGCCCCCGTCCGTATCAAAGGACAGGGTTTTTTCGGATTTTAATCAATTCATTCAGAAACGGCAGGGCGGGACCAGGGAACTGATTAAAAAAATTCAATGACCAGCGGTGATTATGACTGCAGATCAGAAATTCATCGGGATCATTCCCTCCAGATATGCATCCGCCAGATTTCCAGGCAAACCTCTGGCCGATATTCTGGGCAGACCCATGTTCTGGCACGTATACCATCAGGCCTTGAAATGCAGCCTTTTCGACCGCGTCCTGCTGGCCACCGATGACTTAAGAATACTTGAAGCGGCAAAAGGATTGCTTATCCCTGCAGTCATGACTTCCAGGGAACACAACAGCGGAACCGACAGGGTTCTTGAGGCGGCACAGACCTTGGGCGCCTCTGATCAATCGGTCATTGTCAACATTCAGGGAGATGAGCCGGCCCTTGACCCTGAAATGCTTGACCAGCTGCTTAGTCCTTTTGTATCTGGAACAGATGTAGGCATATCCACTCTGGCCAGGCCGGTGGGCTTTGACGAGGCCCAAAACATCAATCTGGTCAAGGTTGTTTTTTCCGGGACAGGCAAGGCCCTCTACTTTTCAAGAAGCGTAATCCCCCACCCGGGTGAAAATGCTTCCCTGTTCGCCCATGTGGGCCTGTACGCCTTCAGAATGAAACTTCTCAAGTCATTCAGCAAAATGGGCCAGGGCCGGCTGGAAAGAATCGAAAGGCTTGAACAGTTAAGGCTTTTAGAGGCTGATATCCCCATTCAGGTCATGGTTACAGAACGTGTCAGCCACGGGGTTGACACCCCCGAAGACATCAAGAAAGTCACTAAAATTATTCAGGAGAAACATAATGAAAGCAGTTTTAGCCCTTGAAGACGGAACCTGGTTTGAAGGCCGTTCATTTACAGGGTCAGGTGAGTCCGGAGGTGAAGTCATTTTCAACACCGGAATGACCGGGTATCAGGAGATTATCACTGACCCCTCCTATATCGGACAGATGGTCTGCATGACCTATCCGCTGATGGGCAATTACGGAGTCAACCCTGAAGACGTGGAATCTTCCAGGATTCAGGCCGCTGCACTTATCGTCAAGGAATGCTGCAAAGAGCCCTCCAACTGGCGCTCCACTGAAACCCTGCCCGATTACCTTTCAAGACAGAACGTAATGGGTATAGAAGGAATAGACACCAGGGCCCTGACTACTCACCTCAGGCTTCACGGAGCCATGCGCGGATTGATGTCCACAATGGAACTCGATCCGGTCACATTAAGCGAAAAAGCAAGAAACCTCCCCCCCATGGAAGGACGGAACCTGGCTGAAAAGGCCGGATCCTCAGAGCCTTACGCCTGGACCAATGAAGGCCCTGTCCCGGTCCGTCTGGACCAGGGAGTTTATAAATGGCCCGGGAAAGGACCAAGGATCCTGGTTTACGATTACGGAGTAAAATGGAATATTTTAAGGCTGCTCAAGGAAATGGACCTGGACATACTCGTTGTTCCGGCTTCTTTCAGTTTTGAACAGGTCTGCCTGCTGAACCCTGATGGTGTTTTTCTGACCAATGGGCCCGGTGACCCGGCAGCAATGTCCATGAGCATTGAAAATATCACACAAATTTGCGACAGGTTTCCTGTCGGTGGAATATGTCTTGGCAACCAGTTGCTTGGGCTGGCCCTGGGGGCAAGAAGCTTCAAGCTCAAATTCGGTCATCACGGTGCAAATCACCCGGTCAAGGACCTTGAAACCGGAAAAATTGAAATCTCGGCCCAAAATCACGGTTTCTGCATTGACATAGATGGGCTGAACTATCTGCAGCAGACCCATGTCAACCTCAATGACGGAACCCTTGAAGGATTCAAGCACAAAAACAGACCGATCATAGCAGTCCAGCACCATCCCGAGGCCAGCTCAGGACCTCATGACAGCAGGTACTTTTTTTCGCGGTTCAAGAGGATGATAACCCAATAGCCTGAAGACTTCCTTCCGGAGCATCAACAGTCAGCAAGGTCCAGAGGACATGAGTTTTTTCCGGCCCTCATGTTCTTTTTCTTGACAATCGTTGCATTTTCCAGCAGAAAGACATATTTATTTAACAGAGCGGGTGTATCTCAGCTGGTAGAGTACAAGCTTCCCAAGCTTGGTGTCGCGGGTTCGATCCCCGTCACCCGCTCCACTCCATGAATTGTTGACACTAACTGGGGTGGGCCTTTTGGTCCACTTTTTTTTTGATTTCGGAGAGTTGGATGGTTGATTATCAGCAGACTGAAGCCAGGCTTTGGGACCTGGCCCTAACCAGCTGCCGGATCATGGGGATTGAGCTGTGGGGAATGGAATTTTTTCCCGGCCCTGGAGGAAAGAAAGGTATCCTCAGGATTTATATTGACTCGCAGCACGGGGTAAGCGTTGAACAGTGCGCCGAACTGAGCAGGAACCTGAGCGTGGTTCTGGACGTGGAAGATATTGTTCCTGGCAGCTATACCCTTGAAGTTTCTTCTCCCGGTCTGGACAGGATCTTTTTCAACCCTGCACAGATGAAGAAATTTGTCGGAAACAAAGTCAAACTCACCTTGAAACAGCCACGGGGCGGCAGAAAAAATTTTACTGCTGACCTGCTGAAAATTGAAGGAGAAAGAGTAGTCCTCGACTCAAAAACTCCTGAAAAATGGAGTTTCGAATGGAGCGAGATTGATAAGGCTAAGCTTGTTTTTTAGAGTTTTTGCCGCAGGAAATATTTTTTATGGAGGAAGGCCATGAGCCTGGAGCTGAAAAGAGTTATCGAACAGATAAGCAAGGACAAGGGGATTGACAGAGATCTGCTGGTGGACACCCTGGAAGAGGCTGTTCGGACTTCTGTCAACAAGAAGTTTGGCAACATTCTGGATATCGAGGTGAATTTCAATGAAGACACCGGAGAGATGGATGTATACCGGTACAAGGTTGTAGTAGAGGAGATTTCTGATCCGGAAAACGAGATCCTGCTTGAAGAAGCCCTGAAGCATGATCCCAATGTCCAGCTTGAGGATGAAATCGGATTCGCTCTTAACGTCAAGGATCTGGGACGGATCGCAGCCCAGTCGGCAAAGCAGGTTTTGATCCAGAAAATGCGCGACGCTGAACAGGAAATAATCTATGAGGAATACAAAGACCGCATCGGGGAGATTATCAGCGGAATAATACAGCGCCGGGACCGGGCCGGATGGATAATAAACCTGGGCAGAACTGAAGCAGTTCTACCCAGATCGGAGCAGATACCCAAAGAACGATTCCACCGTGGAGACCGGGTTGAAGCATATATTATCGATGTTCGCAAAGAAAGCCGGACCCCTCAGATCGTAGTCTCAAGGTCCCACCCCGAATACATGCTGGCCCTGTTTAAGCGTGAAGTCCCGGAAGTCTCGGACGGAACAATCAAAATCATGAACGTGGCAAGGGATCCCGGCAAAAGGGCCAAAGTTGCGGTCATGTCCAAGGACTCGGATGTTGATCCCATCGGGGCCTGTGTCGGGGTCAAGGGTTCTCGCATTCAGAACATTGTTCAGGAACTGAAAGGGGAAAGAATAGACATCGTGATCTGGAAGCCGGATATTGCTACATATGCGGCCAACGCTCTCTCACCTGCCAGGATTTCAAGAATAACCGTTGATGAAGATGAAAAAACCCTTGAAGTTGTTGTTCCAGACGACCAGCTTACACCCGCCATCGGGAAAAAAGGCCAGAACGTAAAGCTGGCCTCCACCCTTCTGGGCTGGAAAATCGATGTCTACACAGAAACAAAATACACTCAGATAAACGAGCATCAGCAGATAATGGAACAGCTGGCCAGCGCTGCAGGTGTTTCAGTCAGCGATTTCTCCAGTCATGGGATTGAAAGCCTTGAGCAGCTGGTGGAGACAGGCGAGGAAAAAATCCAGGAAACCCTTGGGCTTTCAGATGAGAACCTGGCCAGCCTCATGAGCGCCGTATATTTTCTGGCACCAAGAGAGCAGACTGAAGATAAGGACAAGGATGATCCTTCGCAAACATCAGACGAGGCGGCTGACTCAGCTGATTCCCCTGGTCCGGACATGTCCGCTGATCCCGAATTGAGCGACCAGGGCCGGATTAATGAAGAAGGCAGCAAATAATCGATGTCAGAAGTTATGAATAAACATGTTCCTGTCAGAACATGCGTGATTTGCCGCGCTAAGAAGCCCAAGGCCTTGCTGCTGAGATACACCTGTCCGCAAAACCGGGCCGGCAGACCCATACCTGACCCACAGGGAGCAAGACAGGGCAGGGGCTTCTATGTTTGCCCGGAAAAGGCATGCGCGGAAAAAATTGACAGATTCAGGGGATGGATCCATAAGTGCAAGGGGGTTTTGTAATGTCCGATAAGATCAGAGTCAGAGAACTGTCCCAGGAACTGGGCATCTCCAACAAGGAGCTGATTCAGCTGCTGCGGGAACTGGATATCTCGGACAAAAGCCACATGAGCAGCCTTGATGAGGATCAGGCTGCCCAGGCCCGCAAAAGACATTCCCAGTCCTCCCCGGAAAAAGTTACCCAGACAGTCGCAAAAACAGGTGTTATTGTCAGAAGAAGAAAAAAAATAGCCCGGGAGCCCGAACCAGCACCTGAAGCTGAAAAAGCAGGGCTTGATGTAACCCCTGATTTGTCCGGAGAGCCCTCTGCCCCTGAACAGGCTAAAGATCAGGAGACTGAACAGCTAAAACAAGATAAAGATCAAACCACACCTGAAAAGCCGGTTTTAGAAGATAAGGAACTGGCGTCCCAAGTACAGGATGCCCCCCTGAAAGAAGAAACCCTGGAAACAACTCCGTCCGTACCAAAAGCCAAAAAAACCAGAAAACCCAGAAAAACTGTTCCTGAACCTCAGGTTACAATTATCTCCAAGCCTGAACCCAAGCCTGAACCAGTTTCAGCTGAAACTTTACCAGACAGGGCCGCAGCCCAGGCCATTCCGGGTCAGGCTGTGGAAGCACCGGCCAAAGATACTGAGGAAGCCAAGGAAGCAAAAAAGAAGAGAAAAAGAAAGAAAGAGAAGAAAGACAAGCGGGTAGTTGATTTCAAGGGATATTACCAGGACATTGAAGAAGCCAAAAAGACCTCCATTGATTTCCGGAAACAGAAATCGAGCAAAGTTGCGGACAGGACCGGCGGCAAGATCAAACTGCTTAAGGACAAGAAATCGAAGATTGATGAACAGGCCAAGACTCAACCTCACACCACCAGGCCCTCCAGAAAAAAAATCAGGATTGATGAAGCCATTCGCGTCTCCGATTTAGCCGGGCAGATGGGCATCAAGGCCCAGGATCTGATCAAGACCCTGCTCGGTCTTGGGATCATGGCCACAATCAACCAGTCCATTGATTTTGATACGGCTGCAATTATTGCTGCCGAATACGAGTTCGAGGTCGAAAAAACAGGCTTTTCAGAAGACATTTTCATGCTCCCCAAAGAAAAGGACGATCCTGATAAGTTAAAGCCCAGATCCCCGGTGGTGACCATCATGGGTCACGTGGACCACGGCAAGACATCCCTTCTGGATTCCATCCGGGAGTCCAAGATAGCCTCGGGTGAGGCCGGAGGGATCACCCAGCATATCGGGGCCTATTACGTTACAACCCCAAGAGGAGACTTGGTATTCCTGGACACACCCGGCCATGAGGCCTTTACCGCCATGCGGGCAAGGGGTGCCCAGGTTACTGACATTGTCATCCTGGTTGTAGCTGCCGACGACGGGGTAATGGATCAGACCAGGGAAGCGGTCAACCACTCCAGAGCCGCAGGTGTGCCCATTGTGGTGGCTGTCAATAAGATTGACAAGGAAGGTGCCAACCCGGACAGGGTCAAGCGCGAACTGGCCGACCTCGGCCTGGTTCCCGAAGACTGGGGAGTGGACACCATTTTTACGGAAGTATCAGCCAAGAAAAAGCTGGGCATCGACTCCCTGCTGGAAATGGTTATTCTGCAGTCAGAAGTGCTTGAACTCAAAGCCAATCCGGATAAACACGCTCTGGGACACATTGTAGAGGCCCGCCTTGACAAGGGAAGAGGCGCCATAGGAACTCTGCTGGTCCAGGGCGGGACCCTCAGGCAGGGAGATGCTTTTGTATGCGGCCTTGTTCATGGTAAAGTCAGGGCCATGTTCAATGACCAGGGACAGAAGATTGATTTTGCAGGACCGTCAACCCCGGTTGAAGTTCAGGGGTTTGAGGGAGTTCCTGAAGCCGGAGATGAATTTGTGGTGGTCAAGGACGAAAAAGTGGCCAGAAAAATCTCCGAAACCAGACAGACCAAGCAAAGGGAAAAAGAACTGGCCAGGGAATCCAAGATCACACTGGAAAGCTTTCTGGCTTCCAAGGCTGACGGGGAAGTGCTCAATCTGAATCTGGTCCTCAAGGCTGACGTTCAGGGTTCACTTGAAGCCATATCAGAAGCCCTGAACAAGCTGTCCACCGACGCTGTGAAAATCAACATCATCCATGCCGGAGCCGGAACAATCTCAGAATCAGACATTCTCCTGGCCTCCGCATCATCGGCGATAATCATAGGGTTCAACGTCAGACCTACGTCCAGGGTCAAGGATGTGGCCGAACAGGAGAAAGTGGAGATAAGATTTTATGACATCATATACAACCTGGTCAATGACATCCGGGATGCAATGACCGGAATGCTGGCCCCGGTCATCAGGGAACAGTATCTGGGCCAGGCCGAGGTCATCCAGACCTTCAGCGTTCCCAAAGTCGGAACCGTTGCCGGGTGCATGGTTTCAGACGGCAAGCTGACCAGAAACGCCAAGGTCAGGCTGCTTCGGGACGGGGTGGTCGTCATTACCGGCAAACTCAGCTCCCTTAAAAGATTCAAGGATGATGTCAAGGAAGTCGGCAAGGGCTATGAATGCGGTGCCGGACTTGAAAAATTTAATGACATCAAAATCGGGGATATAATTGAAGCCTTTGAAGAGGTGGAGGAAAAGGCTACTTTGTAAACGACTCCCTTTTGGCAGCTTTAAAACAGCTGGCCACAACCCGGATATCCGGGACGATAACAGACTCTTATGCTTATAGGCGCCCTAAACATCGAGTTCCGGCTGCATGGAATAACTTCTCTTAAATCCAAGAGGAAGATAAGCAACAGTCTGAAACAGAAGATCAAAAACAAGTTCAACCTGGCCGTAGCTGAAGTGGGTCACCATGACAGTCTCGATTATCTGGAGTTGGGCATGGTAACCCTGGCCAATGAAAAAAACAGGGTTGAAGAAGTGCTCAACAAAGCTCTGGCCATGGTTGAAGCTATTAGCACAGATGACATAAGAAATGTCAGAATGGAGGTTTTCAGGCTCTGATATGCGTGCTTCAAAAACCAGAAGATCATCAAGAATGGCTGATGAAATAATGCGTGAACTGGGAAGAACCATCGTCCAGGAAAGCCAGGATCCCAGACTTCAGTTTTTAACCATTACCGGTGTCCGGCTCAACAAAGACCTGAGCATTGCAGAGGTCCTCTACACTCATTTTCAGGGACACAGTGCTGAACTGGAAAAAAGCCTGGGCAATGCCCGGGGTTTTTTGCGTTCAAACCTGGGAAAAAACCTTAAGCTGCGTTACGTTCCAGAACTGAGATTTACCTGGGATTCCTTTGTCGAGGATATGGTTTATGATTCAAAAAATAAGTGAGATTGAACAGATCATAAGGACTCACGACGAATTTTTAATCACCTCTCACGAAAATCCCGACGGAGATGCTGTTGGCTCTATGGCTTCCATGGGATACCTGCTCAAGGCCATGGGGAAAAAATTCTCCATATATAATGCCAGCAGAATACCTGATAAATTCCAGTGGGTTAAGATGCCCTGTCCTGTGGATAACCAATACTTTCCCGGGTCTCATTCCTGGATAATCGCTCTGGACTGCGGCGACCTGAAAAGAACCGGGGAAAAACTGGCAGCCGAGGCAATTGAACCAATCATCAATATCGATCATCACCATGGCAATCCAGGATTTGGACAGATCAACTGGGTAAGCACGCACTATTCATCGGCAGGGGAAATGGTAGCCAGGCTCGCCGATCGCCTGGACATAAGAATAAACGGCCATCTGGCTGAAGGTATTTACCTTGCCATGGTCTCAGATACCGGCTTCTTCAGTTTCGGAAACACCTCTCCTGAAGTGCTGGAACTTGCGGCCAAACTGATCCGCAACGGAATCAATCCTGGACTGATCAACGCAAAGATACTCAATCAATGGTCCGTGGAAAGACTCCACCTCCATGGGCTGGCCATGCAGCAGGCAATATTTTATTTAAACGGCAGGATCGGCTTGATTTGGGTAACCAGGGAAATGCTTGAAAGAACCGGTGCTTCTTCTGAGGACTGCGAAGGCCTGGTCAATACCTTGAGAAATGTTAAAAGCGTAGAGGTCGCCATATCCTTGCGCGAGGAGGATGCAAAGAGGGTAAAGTTCAGCCTCCGCTCCACAGGAAGAATAAATGTTCAGCGCATGGCCGCTGAATTTGACGGAGGCGGTCATAAAAACGCATCCGGAGGCATTATTTACGCTGATATGAAAAATGCCCGGACCATGATCAAGGAAGTGGTTTCCAGGCATCTTCAGGCTTAAACTGATTCTCTTTTTTAGCAAATGAAAGACGGGATAATTGTTTTGAACAAGCCCCAGGGGCTCACCTCGGCCGAGTGCCTGAACAGAATCAAAAAAAAATTCAGGATTAAAAAAATCGGGCACGCCGGGACCCTGGACCCCATGGCAACAGGGGTGCTGGTGGCCATGATCGGTCAGGCCACCAAGCTGGCCGACTTCATCATGGAGGGACGCAAAACCTACAAGGGCACACTGAGACTGGGTCTGGAGACAGACACCTACGACATTACAGGCTCAGTTTTAGAGGAACGTGACTGCAACAGGATCACCAGGGAACAGGTCGCCAAGGCCATAAAGGATTGGGAAGCATTGACTTCCCAGGAGGTTCCCCCTGTTTCTGCCGCCAAGCACAGGGGAAAACCGCTCTACGCCCTGCAAAGGGCTGGACAAACCGTGCCCATAAAGATTAAGAATATTGAAATTTTCAGGGCTGATGTCATAGAAACAGACATTCCCCTGTCAACTTTCCGGATAACCTGCTCCGCAGGTGCCTACGTACGCTCCCTGGCCCACAGCCTGGGGAAGCGACTGGGTTGCGGCGCTGTTCTGACAGAACTTGTCCGGGAAAAAAGCCATCCTTTCTCTTTGGATGCAGCCGTTGACCTGGACTGGCTGCTGGAGTCAGATGATCTGCAGCATATTCTGCTGCCCATTTCCCAGGCTCTGGCTCACTGGCCTAGGCTTATCCTTGACAACCGGCTCAAAGCTCTTGTCAGAAACGGCAGGCCCATTGACTCTGCCCTTCTTCCTCCGGCGGATGCTCAGGTAAAAAGCATGGCCCTGATGGTTTCTTCGAGTGGAAACCCTGAAGCTCTTGCCAGGCTGGAGAGGGAAAAGGATGGAAGGCTGATGTGGACCGTTAAGCGCGGCTTATGGTCAAGTGAAAATGACAATTAATCAAGGAGGATATCGCTGTGGTCATGAATCCAGAAGAAAAGGCCGGTGTAATACATGAATTCAAAAAACACGACAATGACACTGGTTCACCGGAAGTCCAGATTGCCCTGCTCACCGAGAGAATCAAGTATCTGACTGAGCATTTCAAAACCCACAAGAAGGACTTTCATTCCAGAACCGGCCTGCTGAAACTGGTTGGCAAAAGAAGGAACCTGCTCAATTATCTCAAGAAAAAAGATATTGAAAGATACCGGGAAATCATTACCCGCCTGGGTCTTCGAAAGTAAAGCCAGCATCAGGGCGCGCATGCCTGTTTTGCGGGAATCCGCGCGCCCTGTTTTAAGCCTTTGTATGTCAGGGAGAAAATATTTCTCTTTGATATTCCTCCCGATCTCTGTCCTCTTTTCTTTCACTCCCAAAAAATCATCTTAGCATAAGGATTAAGAAAATGGAAAACACATTCAAAACCATCTCAACCAGCGCCATGGCCGGAGACTGCGAAATAATATTTGAAACGGGCAAGCTGGCCAACCAGGCGGACGGAGCAGTCGTTGTCCGGGCCGGTGATACCGTGGTCCTGGTCACTGCGGTCACCCAGACCATGCAGAATGACCCCGGCTATTTTCCCCTGGTGGTCAACTACCAGGAAATGTCCTATGCTTCCGGGAGAATCCCCGGAGGTTACTTCAAAAGGGAAATAGGCAGGCCCAGCGACCGGGAGACTCTTGTTTCCAGGCTCATTGACCGTCCCATAAGACCTCTGTTCCCCAAAACCTTCAAGGACGAAGTCCAGGTTATTGCCACTGTTCTTTCCGCTGATCCGGAAAATGACCCTGATGTTCTTGCCATCAGCGGAGCTTCCGCCGCACTGCATATTTCAAGGATACCCTTTTCAGGACCCATAGCCGGAGCAAGGATCGGGTATATTGATGACCAGTTTGTGCTCAACCCCAGTCATAAGCTGCTTGAACAAAGCGATCTGAACCTGATTGTGGCGGCGGCAAAAAACGGTGTGCTCATGGTGGAGGGGTTTGCCCAGTTCCTCTCTGAAAAGACAATCGCTGACGCCATCAACTGGGGTCAGGAACAGATCATGCCCCTGCTGGACGCCCAGGAAATTCTCCGGGAAAAATGCGGCAGGGAAAAGCTCCCCGCTCCTGCTGAACCTGAAAAAAATCCGGATCTGGAAAAATTCATATTTGATCTGGCATCAGCTGATCTTTCCAGGGCACTTTTTATCCCTGACAAAATGGAGCGCAGGGAAGCCAAGAAAAAAGTCTCCACAAAGTTTTACGAGACAATAAACGAGCAGCTGGGTGAGGATTCAGAAAAGCTGACCAGGGCCAGGCAGATCTTTGAAGAGCTGGAAAAAAGCATCGTCAGACAGAAAATACTGGACAGCAAAACGCGAATTGACGGCAGAGATCTGACCACGGTCCGGCCTCTGGCCATGGAAATCGGCCTGCTTCCAAGGACCCATGGTTCATCTCTGTTCGCCCGGGGAGAAACCAAGTCCCTGTGTATAGCCACCCTCGGAAGCAGCTCAGACGAACAGCGCATAGAAACTCTTACCGGTGACAGCACCAAAAGGTTCATGCTCCACTACAATTTTCCTCCTTATTGCGTGGGAGAGGTAAAGTTTCTGAGAGGACCTTCCAGAAGGGAAATCGGTCATGGAATCCTGGCTGAGAGGGCCTTGACTCCGGTTCTGCCTTCTGCTGAAGATTTTCCGTTCACCATGAGAATTGTCTCCGAAGTCATGGAAAGCAACGGTTCATCCTCCATGGCAACAGTATGCGGAAGCACCCTGTCCCTCATGGATGCCGGGGTGCCCATCAAGGAGCCGGTTGCGGGAATCGCCATGGGCCTGATAAAGGAGGGAAATGAGTATCTTGTTCTTACCGACATCCTGGGAGATGAGGACCACCTTGGGGACATGGATTTCAAGATAGCCGGGACATATTCCGGTGTGACTGCTGTCCAGATGGACATAAAAATCCCCGGAATTCCAATGAATGTCATGTACAAGGCCCTTGAACAGGCTGGGCAGGCCAAAAAAACCATCCTGGAAAGCATGAACGAGGTCATTGACAAACCAAGATCAGAACTGTCCAAGTATGCCCCCAAGACTGAGATCGTTTATGTGGATACGGACAAAATCAAGGATGTCATTGGTCCTTCAGGCAAAAACATCAAGGCCATCACCGCGGAAACAGGATCTTCCATCGACATTGAAGATTCAGGTAAGATAACGGTATTTTCCCCCACGCAGGAGGTCCTGGACAAGACCAGAGAAATGATCCTGTTCTACAACCAGAAGCCGGAGCTGGGAAAAGATTATCAAGGTGAGGTCAAAAGAATACTCGATTTCGGGGCGGTGGTTGAGATTCTGCCCGGAGTTGACGGGCTGGTGCACATATCCCAGTTGGATACCAGCCGCATTGACAAAGTCAGCGACGTGGTCAAGATCGGGGACATGATCAAGGTCAAGGTTATTGAAATCGGGGACCGGGGCAAGGTTCGCCTGAGTCGCATGGCCGTTCTCATGGAGGAAAGCGGTCAAAGATTCGACCTTAAGTCCGCTTCCAGGCCTGCCCCCAAGGGGCGAGGCTCAGACAGAGACAGGAACCGTTCAGGCGGACCCAGAAGATAAACCTGATCTGTTTCGCCAGAGAAATAGCTTTCTTTGGAAGATGAGTGCATGGCCGTATCTGACAGGCTCTGAAAAACAGCAGCCCTTGTGTCCGCTGCCATGGTCTCAGGTCTTTGCCGTGGTTAGGGCCCTGAAGTTTTTCATGACCTTCTCAGGCCAAGGCTTTCCGCGCGGTAGCTGCTTCTGATCAAGGGCCCGCAGGACATTACCAGGCCCAGTTTTATTCCGGCTTCTTCGTATTCTGTAAATTGTTCCGGCGGGACATAGCGCCTTACTTCCAGGCTGGACCTGGAAGGCCTGAGATACTGACCAACCGTCACCGCTTTGCACCCGGAACCGGCAATATCCTCCAGGGCTTGAAGAATCTCGGCATCACTTTCCCCAAGACCGGCCATAATGCCCGTCTTAACCGGAACCTCAGGAGCGGCATCACTGACGTACTGCAGTATTTGAAGACTTGTCCGGTAATCAGCCTGAGGTCTTGCCCGAAGATAAAGCCTGCTAACGGTTTCAAGGTTATGCCCGAATACGTGTGGTCCGGATTCAAGTACCCTGTCAATGGATTGTAGCCTGCCCCCGAAGTCAGGGACCAGAACCTCCAGGGTGGCCTCTTGGTGATCACGGCCCAGCCGGTTGAGAACCCTTGCAAAATGAAGTGCTCCTCCGTCTTTAAGATCATCCCTGGTCACCGAAGTAAGCACTATGTGCCTCAATCCGAGAATTGATACGGCCTCAGAGATTTTTTGGGGTTCATTATGGTCTACAGTTTCTGGAGGGTCCTTGGAAACAGCGCAGAAACCGCAGTTTCTGGTACAGCTGCTTCCAAGGATCATGAATGTGGCCTTTTTCCGGCTGAAGCATTCAAATATGTTGGGACATCTGGCGCTGACACATACTGTATTCAGGCGCAACCCGGACAGGGTTTTGACCACCTTTGCAAACTCTGGCGTAGCAGGGAGCCTGACCCTGAGCCAGGGTGGTTTTGAAATATTATTGTGCATCATCATGTCTGGTTAACGCCAAACATGCAGCACAAGGCTGCAAAGGGATGGTCATGCCCAAATAACTGTAAGAGTCAATCACCAATTCAAAATCCCGACCTGAGTCAGACCGGCCAGATGATTGACAGGTCCGTCACCTCTGCCCAGGTCAAAACTGTATTTTATTGTCTGCTGCAGATAATCTCTGGCCCTGAGTACCGCGTCTTCCAGGCCCAATCCCTTGGCCAGATTGGCGGTAATGGCCGCAGAAAGGGTACATCCTGTTCCGTGAGTGTTTCTGGTATTTATCCTGGGCCTGGTTACTGGAAAGGGATCATTGTCCTCGATGGCCAGCCAGTCAGTCATTACCCCGCTGGATTCAAAATGCCCCCCTTTGACCAGAACCGAAGAGGCCCCCATTTTCCTGAAAATTTTCATTGCTTCAAGAATTTTTTCTCCGGTATTCAAGTTTGATATCCCGGTAAGAAGCTCAGCTTCAGGCTTATTGGGAGTCAGCAGGAAGGCCCTGGGAATAATCTGTGACTTCATAGCCTCAACTGCGCTGTCCTGAAGAAGTGGATGTCCGCTCTGGCTGACACAGACAGGATCCACAACCAGGGGAATACTGTTTTTATTCATCGCTGAGGCTACCTCGGAGATGATCTCGGCGGAGAAAAGCATGCCTGTTTTGGCTGCTTTTACAGGAAAGTCATCCAGAACGCTATTCAGCTGCCTGGTCACAAAACCGGGATCCGGAACTGAAAGACCCTGGACGCCCACTGTGTTCTGGGCCGTCAAAACAGTCAGCACAGACAGGCCATAAACACCGTGCATGGCAAAGGCCTTGAGATCGGCCTGAATGCCTGCCCCTCCTCCTGAATCAGATCCGGCAATAGTTAAGGCGCAGCTTAAAGTCCCGCTCATGTCATTTCATCTCTGCATTAATTTACTGTTTTATATAGCAAAAATGTATCTGTTCACCACATTTCTCTACTTTCAGATAAAGCCCGCATCCTGATTTGTTTTCGCCATTGCTGCTTGTTTGACCAGCCATGAGCCCGTTAGTCAAAATCATGGACAAGGAAAACCTCAAAGCTACTTGAATATATTAATGGTTTTGAATTACGGGATCATGCTGGGAGTTTGCAGCAACAGAAAACAAATCAGGATGCAGGCTGACATCGCAGCATGGTGAATAGTTACGCAAAAATAAGTAAAAGAAACCCTTATGCGCAACCAGCCTGATCCATTCAAAGAATAAGGCTGGCAATTCATCCGTAAGTTTGGCTGAACTTGACCAGCCTTGGTTATCAATGTTTCTTTTTCTGAATCCTGGCCCATGCATCCCGCAATGTCACCGTCCTGTTGAATACATGCATCCCAGTTGTGGAATCGGGGTCCACACAGAAATACCCAAGCCGTTCAAACTGATATTTGTCGCCGGGAGAAAGATTTTCAAGGCCAGGCTCCATAAAGCAGTTCCTGATCACTTTCAGTGAATCAGGATTCACATGCGCAAGAAAATCAACTCCCTTTCTTTCATCTTCAGCAGGGTTGGGCCTGGAAAAAAGCCGGTCATAAAGTCTGACCTCGACCCTTCTGGCATGCCTGGCGCTAACCCAGTGCAATGTGGACTTGACCTTGCGCCCATCAGGGGAGTCGCCTCCCTTGGTGGCAGGATCGTAGCTGCAATGGATTTCAACTATTTCCCCTGTTTCAGGATCCTTGACAACATTCTGGCAGGTTACAAAGAAAGCGTACCTGAGCCTTACCTCTTTTCCCGGGGAAAGACGAAAAAACTTTTTGGGAGGATCTTCCATAAAATCCTGACGTTCAATGTACAGCTCCCGGGAGAAGGGAACCTTTCTAGTGCCCATGGAGGGGTCCTCGGGGTTGTTTACTGCCTCAAGTTCTTCAACCCGGTCATCAGGATAGTTGGTTATGATCAGCCTGACAGGATCAAGGACGGCCATAACCCTGGGAGCCTTCCTGTTCAGATCCTCGCGGACGCAGTACTCAAGCATGGACATGTCAACTATGTTCTCGCTTTTGGCCACCCCAATCAAATCGCAGAATCTCCTTATTGATTCAGGGGTATAGCCTCTGCGCCGCAGTCCTGACAAGGTGGGCATTCTGGGGTCATCCCAGGAGCTGACAACACCCTTTTGAACAAGCCTGGCCAGCTTTCTCTTGCTCATGACCGTGTAGTTAAGATTAAGCCTGGCAAATTCGATCTGCCTGGGGTGACACTTCACCGGGAGCTGTTCCAGAATCCAGTCATAAAGAGGCCTGTGGTCCTGAAACTCCAGGGAACACAGGGAGTGGGTGATGCCCTCTATAGAGTCGGACAGGCAGTGGGCGTAGTCATATGTGGGATAAATGCACCAGTCGTCCTTTGTCCGGTGATGGTCCGCCTTGACTATGCGAAAAACTACGGGATCGCGAAGATTTATATTAGGTGAGGACATGTCGATTTTTGCCCGCAAGACATGATCTCCTTCATCAAATTCACCTTTTCTCATCCTCTGGAAAAGATCCAGGTTCTCCTGAATGCCCCTCCCGCGGTAAGGGCTGTCTTTGCCGGCTTCAGTCAATGTGCCCCTGTACGCCCTGATTTGCTCGGGGCTGAGGCTGCAGACATATGCTTTGTCCCTTTTGATAAGTTCCAGGCCGAACTGGTAAAGCTCTTCAAAATAATCGGAAGCATGATAAAGATGCTCCCCCCAGTCAAAACCAAGCCAGCGCACATCGTCCATTATGGAACGGACATATTCCGGGTCTTCCTTCTTGGGATTGGTGTCGTCAAAACGAAGATGGCATCTGCCGCCGTAATCTCTGGCTACCCCGAAGTTGAGACAGATAGATTTAGCATGCCCGATGTGCAGATAGCCGTTAGGCTCAGGCGGAAAACGGGTTACAATCAGGTCATGTTTTCCTGATGCCATGTCCTGCTCAATAATATCCCGAATAAAATTTGACTGCTTGTTAATATCCATAAAACCGGAAATCCTGGTTTAGAAAGTTACTCCTGCAGGCCCTCTTCTTCAGCTGTTTCCCAAGTGAACTGAAATACTTCTTGGCCGGGCAAAGACCTTTTTGCTCATGGCCGTGAAAAAAGCAACTCAAAAGGTAATTAGTTTCCATCCTGAAAGTCTTTCTTTCCGGAAACGGATAGTTTTTCTTTTGGCAGGGAAATCAAGCAATTTATGAGAGGCGTATCTTAATACGTTGACGGATAATTGTACAGATTGACGCCGCCAAAAGGAGAAAGAACCGTTTCCGGATGAAAACTAATTAATCCCGGGGCAGGATATTGTAAAGGAAGCTGGAAAGCATGGTTTGAACAAGACTGGAAGCTTTCCCCGCAAAAATATGTCTTCAGCAAAAAGCCTGCTGCAGCCTGTAGCGCAGATGGGTAAATCTTCTGCCTGATCCCTGGTTGCTGATGCCCATGCCCATGGCCTTTCTGGAACCGATGATCACCGCCAGCCTTCTCGCCCTGGTCAGTCCGGTATAGATCAGGTTTCTCTGCAGCAGCATGTAGTGCTGCGTGACTACAGGCATGACCACTGCAGGATACTCGCTGCCCTGTGACTTATGCACGCTAACAGAATAAGCCAGGGTCAGTTCATCGATTTCATCCAGATCATAACCAACCTTTCTGCCATCGAAATCAACCAGCAGTTCAGACTCTTCCCGGTCAAAAGCTGAAATCCAGCCCAGGTCTCCATTGAAAACCTCCTTTTCATAGTTGTTTTTGATCTGAAGCACCCTGTCCCCTATCCGAAAAGACCGGAAACCGCGGACAACTGCTTCAGGACCGGGGTTGAGTCTGTCCTGAAGGATCCTGTTCAGTTCCTGAGTGCCCACTGCACCCTTGTGCATGGGGCTCAGGACCTGAATATCCTTCAGCGGATCAAGGCCATAAACTCTGGGTATGCCATCACAGACCATATAGGTGATGAGCTCGGATATTTTAGCCAAATCCTCCTGCTCAATCCAGAAAAAATCTGCATGGGGAGCCGATTTTGACGAATTGACCGGAAAGCTGCCGGCGTTGATCCGGTGAGCGTTGACTACAATGGTACTCTGTCTGGCCTGCCTGAAAATGCTGGTCAGAACTGCCCTGGGCACTGTTTCACTGGACAAAATGTCCTTGAGCACATTGCCTGGACCAACGGCCGGAAGCTGGTTGACATCTCCCACCAGGATCAGCCTGCAAGTCACGGGCAGGGCACGCAAAAGCTGGGTCATAAGCTGGGCGTCAAGCATTGATGCTTCGTCGATGATGGCTGCGTCGGCCTTGAGCTTGTTTTCCTCGTTATGATCAAAGCCACCGGCCGGATTATACTTGAGCAGACGGTGAATAGTTGCGGCCTCCGTGCCAGTGGCCTGGGACAGTCTTTTGGCGGCTCGTCCGGTTGGAGCGGCCAGTACAACCTTGAGCCCCAGCCCAGTCAGCGCTTTGACAATCATCCTGGTAATTGTAGTTTTGCCGGTTCCAGGCCCGCCAGTTATTATATAAGCCTTGTTCAGGCAGGCATCCAGAACCGCCTGCTTCTGCTGGGAGGTCAGGCTGATCTTCTCACTGTTTTCCAGCTGAGATATCCGGATGCGGACTTTATCCTCCGACAGGGCAGCCGGATGGGTTGTCAGGCTGCACAGTCTTTGGGCGGTCTCCACTTCCATTTTGAAAAAAAAGACCAGATATACTGCTCTTGATATTCCCTGTTCCGGAAGGTCTTCCACAATGATTTTTTTTCTATCTTCCAGGGAGGCAACTGCGCTTTCTATCATTTCCAGGCCCATGTCCCCCAGGGCCTCTGAAACCTTTTCCACCAGCTGCCGGGCGGGATAAAACAGATGTCCTTTTTCACTGAGCTGAAACAATACATAGACAACAGCTGCCTGCAGCCTTTGAGGACTATCCGGAGCTACGCCCAGCTTCAGGGCCATTCTGTCCGCTGTTTTAAAGCCGATTCCCCGGATATCGTAGACAAGGTCGTAGGGATTGTCTGATATTCTGGCAACGGATTCGTTTCCATATTTCTGATATATCCTACCGGCATAGGTGGTCGGTATTTCATGGGTCTGCAGAAAAAGCATCAGGCTCCTGATTTCACGCTGCGCAGCCCATGAGTCTTTGATCTTCTTCAGCTTCTTGGGTCCCAGCCCGTCAATTTCCAAAAGCCTGTCCGGATCCTGTTCAAGAATGTCCAGAACTTTTTTGCCGAAGACTTTGACCATTTTTCCGGCCATGACCGGTCCGACCCCCTTGATCATGCCCGAGGCGAGATATCGTTTGATCCCGTTGACAGTGGCCGGGATAAGCTGCTCAAATTCGGAGACGATAAACTGTCTTCCATATTTTGGATGCTCCTTCCACTGGCCTTTCAGAGAAAGCATCTCTCCAGGGACAAGCCTGCCCATGTTTCCGCAAACGGTGACAAGACCTGGCTCCTGGGCGGAAATCACCCGGGCCACAACATAGCCGTTATCTTCATTGATAAAAACCAGGCTGTTTACTTCAGCTTTAATCAGATTCATAAACTGCTGTTGGAGATTAAGGGCGTACTGGAATCAGCCATTGCTGATGAGCTGCCATAGCCCATATCTGAAGGACTGCAAAATACATATAATGACATATCGAAAAAAAACTGTCCAAACTCAAGACCATTCTAGCCCATCCAGTCAATCACGTTGGACAAAAGCCCGGGTGTGTGATATCAGTTAATACTCGGAAGACAGCAGGAGACAGTCATGAAAAGATTCGTTGCAGTTACCATATTTATCGGAGCAGTTTTTACCATCATGTTTCTGCACACAGCGCAGGAGTACAAGCATGAACAGGCCATCCGGGAGTCCCTTCCCGAGATACCTGTTCCAGGCATGGTAACATTTGTCAACATGGGAGCTGACTCCTGTTTGCCCTGCAGAATGATGCAGCCTTTTCTGGAAGAACTGAAAATCCAATATCAGGATCAGGCCAAAATAGCCTATGTTGATGTCTGGAAGCACACCCATTACGGACAGAGGTTTGAGATAATGACCATTCCCACACAGCTCTTTTTTGACCATAACGGCCGGGAAGTTTTTCGCCATCAGGGATTTATGGACAAAAACTCAATATCCGCAATCCTGGAAGAACTGCTGGATAAACAGAACACAGCTTCAAAAGTCACGGCCATTTAAAGCAAGTCAGCCTTCTGATTTTTCCCGGTGTTCACTGCTGCCTTCTGGTTGCGGTGATTATTCCTCCAAAGATCATTATCCCGCTTAGTGCATGGACCCAGCCTACAGGCTCTCCAAGAATAAGGAATGCCCCAAAACCGCTGAATAGCGGCAGTGTATAGTATATCAGCCCTGCAGCGGAAGGCCCGATAATCTCAATGGCCCTGGTCCAAAGAAAAAAGGCTGCCAGTGAAGCTCCGATGCCGATATAGAGCACGGAACCGACAATATCCATGGAAAGTGCCGGAAAACCCATGCAGAAGATTTCCCACAAAGCCCAGGGAACAAGCATAAGCAGGCCCAGCAGAAAGGTTGACATGAGAAAGACGCCCAGGCTTATTTCGGGAGGTTTCTTTCTGATAAGAATGCTGTAACCCCCGAAAATAACAGCTGCCAGAATCATCCAGATATCCCCTGCCGCAAAGGAGAGTCCCAGGAGCACTGAGAAATCCCCCCTGGTAATCAGCAGCACAACTCCAGACACGGCCAGCAAAAGCCCCGCGACTCTGGACGCGGTTATTGGCTCCCGCAGAAACATTCTGGCGAAGAGGATTATGAATATCGGAGTGGAAGTGGCTATCAAGGATAGATTAAGGGCGGTTGAAGAATGAGCTGCCACATATATCAGGGTATTAAACACCGTGACCCCCAGGAAGGCCGTAGGCAAAAGGTATCTGATATGTTTCTGGATGATCTTTCGCTGCTCCCAGGCAGTTCTGCCGGCAACCGGCAACATGAACAGGCAGGCTGTAATCCAGCGCATAAGGGCCAGGGTGGCCGGATTTACAAGCTCATTGAGCCCTCTGGCCACTATGAAATTCCCGGACCAGATCATGGTCGCACCCAGGGCAAAAGCAAAGCCGACCCACTTTATGGGCCGGCCGGGACTTGAGGAAATCATTGTCAAATCAGTTTGCAGCTATGGTTGTTAATGTTCGCCGTTGTGGTAATCATCCTACCCTGTGCTTTATCATTTGTCGATGTCTGCACAAGGACAGTGCCGCATCTTTTGATTGTCTGGCCTGATTTTTGAAAAGAAGTAATGAAAATAGTTTCCATCCGGAAAGTCTTTCTTTCCGGATGGAAACTGTTGGTTTTCTTTCCGGAAACGAGGAGTTTTTTCTTTTGGCAAGGAAATCAAGCAATTATGAGGAGGCGTATCTTCATACGTTGACGAATAATTGTGCAGATTGACGCCGCCAAAAGGAAAAAGAACCGTTTACGGATGAAAACTAACTAAGGACCATAGTTTTGGTCTAACCCCGATATTAGAGGCCTGCCCGGGGGCAAGGTTTCGTCAATGCCTGCGATGCCTGCCGTCGACGGTTCCGCTGGACAAACCTGCGCGCCTTTAAGGTTTTGATCATTATCCAGACTCGTTTATCCTCTCAGTTGGTTAGTGGCAGTTAAAAAGTTGTTTGTCCTCCTAAACCGCGACAGGAATTTGGCAACAAAAGAAAACTTAGTCCCAGACAGGCCAGGACTATGGTCAATCATTACCAATTAATGAAAATATCGAAGGATCCGGCCATGATTATCAGCAATCCCGAACAACACATGACAGACCTGCAGCAAAGACTCATGAAGGGCAGCGCTGCTGGCACCAGCAGATCCCAAGGCAACCTGTTTGAACTGATCATGAACAACAAGCTGGCATCAGCACCTCCTTCAACTGTTCCAGGGGTATCATCCTCCATTCCTCCTGAACTGCTTGTCAGAAACCGACCGGTCCCTAAGGGCGGAGCAGACCCTGAATCCAGTCCTGAAAAGATCAGTCATCCACAGGCACAAGGTTCCAGGATCAGAATGACTGTATCTGCAGAAACGCCCAGAATTGCAGTCAATGAGGTTCGACAAAAAATTGACTTTCAGTCTGCCCCGCCAGTCCAGGGACCTGATCAGTCAAAGAAGGCACCACCTGAAAACAAAGCTCAGCCGGACAGATCTGTTTGTACCGGAATCCGACCCGATGCGCGGCATCATCTGGCTGCATCACTGAGCACCGACAGGGTCCGGGGTTCGGGTTTTGGATCTGTTTCCATGCAGACCAAGGACCTGAACGAACCGAAAAGCATCCTGGACAGGGCCGGAGCTGAATACGGCCTCAGAGGAGACAGGGAACCTACTCCTGAAAAGGGCAGCCTACTGATTGCCGGCAAAAACAGTTTAGAAAAACCCAAAGATAAAACCCTGGCGTATGCAGATCACCCAGCCTTCAATCCGGCAGGCAGCTCCGTCATAATTCAGACCACCAACCAGAATTCGACCAGGCCGGGACATCTGGCTGCAAGGTTTGAATCTTCCAACAAATCAGGGGCCATAGGCTATGACCGCAGGGGTGGAACCTGTTACGGCATCTACCAGCTGTCCTCGCGCATGGGAACCATGGGTGAATTTCTAGACTTTCTGGATGAAAAGGCACCGGATATATCCCGGCGCCTCCGACAAGCCGGCCCTGCCAACACAGGAGGCCGGTCCGGGGCAATGCCCCTGGAATGGAAGACAATCAGTTCCCAGCAGCCTGAAAGGTTCTCCAGCCTGCAGCATGAATTCATATATGAAAACTTTTATCTGCCTGCCGCCAGAGGTGTTCAGGCAAGGACAGGACTGGAAATGGGAAGTGCATCCCCTGCCCTGCGCGAAGTTCTCTGGAGCACTGCCGTCCAGCATGGGGTTCACGGGGCCATGAATATCTTTGAGCGTGTGGCTGACAGACTTGATGCCCGGGAACTCAGGCCGCCTGAGCGGGAAATAATCCAGGCTGTATACCAGGAAAGAAGAACCAGGTTCTCAGGTTCGACCCATGCTGTCCAGACCGCTGTTCAAAGCCGCTTCAACCAGGAGATGAAGATCGCCCTGGCCATGCTCAAGGGCTCAGCAGACACTCAAGCCTGATATTGCCTCTTCTGTGGGCCAACCGCTTGCTGGAACAAGCAAAAAAACAGCCCGGGGCATGCCCCGGGCTGTTAGACATTTGCTCAGGAATAAACGGCTATTTCTGGAGCTGACCTTTCAGGGCGGCAATTCTTTTATCAAGGGGAGGATGGCTCATAAACAGAGCCTTCCAGTCAAATCCCTCTGATTTACCGTTGATACCAAAGGAAGCCATCTGATCCGGCAAGGGTTCCTGGATGCCCTTCTTGAGCTTTTCCAGAGCGGAAATCATTTTGTCCCGGCCTGCGAGACGGGCGCCTCCATCGTCCGCCCTGAACTCACGCTGCCTGCTGAACCACATGACAATGGTGCTGGCCAGGATACCAAAAACTATCTGGGCGACAATAGTGGTCACAAAAAATCCTATGCCGTGACCCTCTTCATTCTTGAAAACCACCCGGTCCACAAAATGGCCTACAATCCTGGAAATAAAAATTACAAAGGTGTTGACCACCCCCTGGATAAGAGTCAGGGTGATCATATCTCCATTGGCTATGTGGCTGACTTCATGGGCCAGCACCGCCTCGACCTCATCCTGGTTCATGTTTCTCAACAGCCCGGTGCTTACGGCAACCAGGGCCTTATTCTTGTTCATCCCGGTAGCAAAGGCATTGGGGGCCTCAGAATCAAAAATGCCCACCTCAGGCATGCCGATGTTAACCCTGGAGGCCTGCTGCCTGACTGTCCTGACCAGCCAGTTCTCCAGTTCGTTCCCCGGGCTGGTTATGACCCTGGTTCCTGTCAGGCGCTTGGCCATCCACTTGGATATGGCCAGAGATATGAATGAACCGCCAAAGCCGAGCACTGCTGCAAAGATCAGCAGGTTGTAGTAATCAATGCCGACCCGCTGCTCATCCAGTATCCCTGTTACGCCCAGCAGGCTGAGTACCACGAACAGAACAGCCAGAATGGCTATGTTGGTTACCAGAAACAGAAAAACTCTCTTCATTTTTTAAAATCCTCCAACAATTTATATAAGAATATCATAAATTAATCAGCATACATATCAATCAGTTAAACACATATTTATTGACTAATTCACTGATTGTCAATGTCTGAACCGGCCTGAAGATGACCTGCATCCCGGGAAGCTTTACAGGACCGGAGGAAAAGACTATTTTTTCGTAACTATTCACCACGGCTTGTACAAAATTCAAAAGACTGGAGCCTGGCCGGGTTTCGAAATGTTGCATTGTTTGACCTTCGACGGCTCCGTTAGGCCAAAACTGAACTTGTTTTATTAAACCCAAAAAATACAGGTTTTGTCTAACGGAGCCGCGACAGGGAGTTTTGCAACATTTCGAAACCCGGCCAGGCTCCAGGATAATAATATGGTGAACAGTTACATTTTTTCAAAAATATAATTTGCAGGATCTATTATCCAGAAGCGACCAGCTGCCGCACCCAGGGGAGAAAAATTATTATGATGCACAGAGAAGAGGCCCTTGAGCTTTTACAGAAAAATTTGAATGACGAAAGC
>PWNK01000170.1 GCA_003557865.1 Desulfonatronovibrio sp. | reverse complement strand
GCATGAGCGAACTCATAAACAGCGCCTGCACTGATTCCCGGGCTTTCCAGAAAAGACTGTACAGCGCCGGACTGACCCCGGAAGATGTCAAAAGCCTGGATGACTGGTCCCTTATCCCTGCCCTGCCCAAAAAGGAGCTGGTCCGGATTCAGCCTGAAGGACCCGGACTGGGAGGTCTTTTGACCTGTGAACCTGGAGACCTGCGTCATATATATCTTTCGCCAGGCCCGATCATTGATCCGGAAGCCAGACATACGGACTACTGGGGTTTTGCCGAGGCCTTTTACGCTGCCGGATTTCGCAGATCAGACATAGTCCAGATGACCTTCAGCTATCATTTCACTCCGGCCGGCCTGATGATGGAAGAACCCCTGCATGAGATAGGCTGCGCTGTATTCCCGGCCGGCCCCGGCAATACCGACGGACAGATTGAAGTCATGACCCGGCTTGGAGTGACCGGCTTTGTGGGCATGGCCAGCTTTCTGAAAATCATCGCGGACAAGGCTGAAAACAAGGGGCTGGACCTGAAAAAAGACTTCAGGCTTCAAGTCGGGTTTGTGGCTGCGGAAAGACTTTCCGAATCCCTGCGCCAGGAGCTTGAAGACCGGTTCGAGATGCAGGTCCGCCAGGGTTACGGCACAGCTGATCTTGGGTGCATTGCTTATGAGTGTCCAGAAAAAAGAGGCATGCACCTTTCCAACCGCTGTTTTGTGGAAATTTGTGATCCTGAGACCAAAAAACCTCTTCCTCCCGGAGAAACAGGAGAGGTTGTGGTTACCCCTTTTAATCCGGCCTACCCCCTTATCCGGTTTGCCACCGGCGATCTTTCGGCCCTGCGGGATACTGCCTGCCCCTGCGGACGCACCGCCCCGGTACTGCAGGGCATCCTGGGCCGGGTGGACGACACCATTAAAATCAAGGGGCAATTTGTCTATCCATCCCAGGTGGCCGATGCCCTGAAAAGCTTTCCAGAAATCAGATCATGGAAGCTGGTGGCAGCCAATCCTCAGGGAAAAGAAAGGCTCAGTCTTCACATTCTGTGCTCCCGGGACATGGATGCCACCTCAATCTCCAGGGTCTTCCAGGAAAAGATCAAGCTCAGGGCGGAAATTGTACTTTCCCGGGATGCCAGTGAATTTCAGTCCACCGGACCCAGGATTGAGGACAAGCGTACCTGGGACAGATAATATTTCTGCGGGGCCTTGATAACCTTCCACTTTCTGATTATATCATCCTCTAAATCAGGCTGTTACTGTTATCAAACATCTGCCTGCTCCCCAATGAGCGCATTCCCGGCAGCCTGACTTCTGGCTTGCTAAATCTTGACATATTATATTATCTTTTACTTTTTCATGTTAACGCTTTAAAGTTTAACTTTTTTTCTCAAGACTTCAGGAGAAAACATGAAGTTTATTGACTCTCAAAACATCTCGGACAAAAGGCTCCTGGTCAGGGTTGACTACAATGTGCCCATAAAAGACGGTCTTATCCAGGATGACAACAGGATCAGAGCCAGTATCCCCACCCTGAAAATGGCTTTGCAGGACAATGCCTCACTGGTAATATGTTCTCATCTGGGCAAACCCAAGGGGCAGGTCAGGCCTGAACTGTCCCTATCTCCCGCGGCGCAACGCCTGGAAGAGCTTTTGGAAACCCAGGTCTCTCTGGCTCCTGACTGCGTCGGGGAGGAGACTCTGGCCATGGCTGAAAGCCTCAAGCCGGGCCAGGTGCTCATGCTGGAGAACCTCAGGTTTCATCCAGAAGAGGAAAAGAATGACCCTGATTTTTCCAGGGAGTTGTCCAGAATGGGCGAAGCATATGTAAATGATGCCTTTGGAGTTTCTCACCGGGCCCACGCATCAGTAGTCGGAGTCACTGAATACTTTGAACAGTGCATGGGAGGGCTGCTTTTAAAAAAGGAATGGGAATACCTGTCAAAGATAGTAGACCCGGCAAGGCCCTTTGTTCTCATATCCGGCGGGGCCAAAGTCTCTTCCAAGCTCGGGGTTCTTTATAACCTCATGGACAGGGTGGACTCCATGGTCATTGGAGGGGCCATGGCCAATACCTTTATCAAGTCCATGGGATTTGGTACGGGCAACTCACTGGTGGAAAATGAACTCCTTGATGAGGCCCGAAACATCATCCACAAGGCCAGAGAAAAAAAAGTCGGTTTTTACATCCCGGTTGATTTTATCGTGGGACTGGATATGGGCAGTGATCAAGGATCAGAGGTAGTCCCCTTTCAGGATATTCCCGAGGATAAAATGGCACTGGATATCGGGCCGGCCACATGCGCCCTTTTCGCTGAAGTGCTTAACAGGGCGAAAACCGTTATCTGGAACGGACCCATGGGGGCCTTTGAAAACCGGGCCTTTGCCCAGGGATCATATAATATTGCCGATCTCTTGTCCGATCTTTCCGCGGAAACTATTGTTGGTGGAGGAGATACCGACGCCCTGATCCATAAAATGGGCATCGCTCATAAATTCAGCTTTATCTCCACAGGGGGAGGCTCATTCATGGAGTTTCTTGAAGGCAAGACTCTGCCCGGATTCAAAGCCCTGGAAAACAAATCCGGCTGAGAATTCATGCAAACATTTCTTGCCCCATTACTTTAATTGTTACATGAACCCTCGGGGAGCAGACGATGATCAAAAAAATTATGGCCGCCAACTGGAAAATGCATAAGACCTGGGATGAAGCAGTCCAGACAGCCCGGGAAGTGGTTGTGGGCATTGGAGAGGACCTTCCCCCCGACAGGGAGGTGGTTTTTTTCCCCTCAGGCACTGCTCTCAAAGCAGTGGGAGAATCCATCAACGGACAGAACGGCTACTTTCTTGGTGGTCAGAACTTTTACCCAGCAGCCCAGGGCGCTTATACCGGCGAGATAAGCCCTCTTCAACTTGCCGATGCTGGCTGCGCCTACGCCCTGGTGGGACATTCGGAAAGAAGGCACGTGCTGGGTGAAAAAGATGATTTCCTGGCTGAAAAAGTCATTTTCGGGCTGAGCAGCAACCTGAAAATTATTCTTTGTATCGGAGAAACCATTGACCAGCGAAGGCAGGACCGGGTCGAGGGGGTGTTGGCCGCTCAACTCCAAAAGGGCCTGGAAAAAATCGACCAGAACGTTTCTGCGCATGATCTTGTCATCGCCTACGAGCCGGTATGGGCCATCGGGACAGGAGAGACCGCCACAGAAGATGATATTCTCCAGGCGCATGGTTTTATCAGGAAAATGCTCAAAGATCTTCTCAACCAGGGTCAGGAAATCAGGGTGCTTTACGGCGGAAGCGTCAAACCGGATAATTGTGCCCGGATAATTGCCCTTGACAATGTTGACGGGGTGCTGGTAGGTGGTGCAAGTTTAAAAGCTGATTCCTTTTCCAGGATTGTTCTGGCCTGACCGGACATCCAAAATTCTTTATTTTCTGGAGGTTTTTTTGCAGACCCTGATCATAACCATTCATATTATTTCCTGCATCTCTCTTGTGGTTCTGGTGCTCCTTCAGTCCGGGCAGCAGGGCATGGGGGTGATCTTCGGAGGCGGCGGCGGGAGCCTCTTCGGCAGCAGCGGAGCCGGAGGGATCCTGACCAAGCTTACTGTGGGAGTAGCCACGATCTTCTTCTGCACCTCCCTGACCTTTACCTATATGAGCGCCAAGAAGCACTCCACTCAGCCAAGCTCCATCATCCTTGAGGAAAGCAGAATGAATGACACGGCTCCGGCTATTCCCCAAGGGGTAAGACCAGCCGAGGAAAGGCAGGAAGAATCTGATCGATAATACTTCTGGACAAATCCATTCGGATGAAATAGCTGCAGGTATCCTGCGCAGTTGATTTTTTTTTAAGCCGAAGTGGTGGAACTGGTAGACACGCTATCTTGAGGGGGTAGTGAGCCACGCTCGTGGGGGTTCGAGTCCCCCCTTCGGCACCACCAATAAGTCCAGTCAAATCCGGCTGGAT
>PWNK01000034.1 GCA_003557865.1 Desulfonatronovibrio sp. | reverse complement strand
ATTCCGTCACCCCGGCGCAGGCCGGGGTCCAGATAGCACGAAATACCGAGGAAAGGCTGCCCGGTCTTATTGAGAAGATACAAAGTTCCTGCAAAACATTCTGATTTTATTAAATAATCCTGCTTCAGCAAACAGTCATTCCCGCGCAGCCTGTCCGGCACATATCTTTTTTGGAAAAGATAGGTGCTGGGGCGGGAATCCAGTGATTTTAGACTGTTAGAATCAATGGCGCCCAGGAATTCTTGACTCTCAAGTGACCAAGCCAAAAGGGAAAAGAACCGTTTCAGGATGAACTCTAATTAATTTCATGGAAATACTCAAGACCTATCCTGTTTTTGTGGCCAGGCAACCCATTTTCGACCGCAGGGATAATGTCTGGGCCTACGAACTGCTGTACAGGAATCAGGACATCCATAACACGGCCATGATTGATGACCCTGACCAGGCCACCCTGCAGATCATTTCACATGGCTTTTCCCTGGCGCTGAGTGCCGGGCGCAGAAAAAAACCGCTATTTATCAACTTTCCGCAAAAGCTGATCCTGGAAAAAAGTGCTTATGCCCTGCCACCGGATCTGTGCATCATAGAAGTCCTGGAGACTGTCCAGCCTGACGCGGAGGTGATCAAGGCCTGCAGAGAACTGAAGAAAGACGGATACCGCATTGCCCTGGATGATTATTACGGCCAGCAGGGATTTGATGAGCTGATCCGCCTGGCAGACTTTATCAAGATTGACATCCTCAAGCTTTCCCCGCTGGGAATAAAAGATCTGGTTAAATCCCTTTCAGGCCCGGATAAAAAAATCCTGGCAGAAAAAATTGAACACTTCAAAATATTCACCCTGTGTAAAAAAATCGGTTTTGATCTTTTTCAGGGATTTTTTTTCTCCACGCCCCAGATCATAGCCGGTTCCAAGCCTTCCCCGGCAAAGGTTTCCAGGTTCAATATTCTTAAAGACCTGTGCGCCCGGGATATCGATCTTCCTGATCTGTCAGGAATCATTAAGAAGGACGCTTCACTGACCTACCGCCTTCTCAACTTCATCAACTCGGCGTTTTTCGGGTTCCGAGAAAACATATCATCGGTGCATCAGGCCGTGACCCTGCTTGGAATCAGGCAGACTGCCCAATGGCTCAGGGTCAATATCCTGTCCGACATGAATGAAACCCCCATGGATTTCGAAATAACTTACCTGGCAGCGACCAGGGGAAAGTTTCTTGAAATTGTCTCTGAAGGCCACGGCAGATCTCCATTCGCCCCGGAATCAATGTTTCTGCTTGGTCTTTTCTCCCTTCTTGACACCCTCATGGGCAGGCCCATGGATGAGCTGTTGCAGAAAGTGCCTCTGAGAGAAGACCTGAAAAACGTGCTCATAAACTACAACCGGACCCCTCAGGGACAGTGGCTGAAATTAGCCGCTTTCAAGGAAAAAGGTGAATGGAACCGGTCTCTGGAAATCATCAACAGCCTCGGTCTTGATCCCTTTGAAACCGCGGATGCCTATCACAAATCAATTGAGTGGGTCAGGTCATCCCTTTCCACCCCAAAGGCTGGATAAACAGGCCTTATTATGAACCAGCCATCCTTGGCGTCTAGACATCAGGAATTATTTTTCTGCTGATGTCTCCGGCCAGGGACAGAACTTCAAAAGGTCCTCTGCCTTGAACCCTGGCAGCTGTATCCGGACAGGAATCCGTCAGCCAGAAACTGGAAAACCCCTGGTCAAGGAATCCCTGCCATGAATCCTGGGGAAAAACTCCATGGGTGACATAGGCGCTGACCATTTGCGCCCCGGATTCAACCAGGGCCTGGCGGCACTGAAGAAGGGTTCCCCCGGTCATGACCAGGTCATCCACAATGACCACATGCTTCCCGGCAGGGATGCCCTCCTTGATAATCACTTTCCTGGTCTTTCCTTCCCTGACCTTATGGGCGGTAATCAGTGGATACTCACTGAACATCCGCCCGAAACGCTTCCATGCGCCTTCATCAGGAAAGGCCACGGCCACGTTTTTCAGGCCGCGTATTCTGTCAAGGAGCAGGGGGACGGCTGTTTCCAGCCTGGGTATGACCTGGTCCGAAAAATAGAACCTCTCCTGCAGGGCATGGATATCATAAATGATTATCTGAACAGGTCCGGACATGGTCCCGGGGATGTTGGAAAGCATCCTGGCCAGGGTGGCGGCGGTGGCGATTTCTCCCTCCTCATTGACCCTTTCCATGGTTCCGGTGGAAAAATATGGCAGAACCACTTTCAGCGATTTAACCGCCAGCCTCGGCAACTCATAAATTACTGACAGCTGTCTGAATATCTCGGCCTGATGGTCAAAAGAAGCCAGAAATACCAGATGGCGGTTTCGCAGTTCAGCAGCCTTCAATATCCGAAGATCCGGAAAACCGTCCCTGAAATTCCTCCAGGTAATCTCACCGGGCCGGCAAGATTTGTTGACTTCACAGATACGTCCCGCCAGATCAGTCATCTGAGGGCAATAAAGAATAGTAATCATGTCCAGGCTCCTGCTGAGTGCTGCATCATGATGCTTTGCCATACACCATGTCCCGGGGACAAGGTGTATGACTGTCCATTTACTGAATCCTGGCCTGAAAAGAAAGATTTAATATTCATGTTGACAAACCGCCTGCCCCCGGGATAAAGATTTGCAGTATCAACTGATGAAGATAATCATGCAGGAAGCACGGGAACAATTTTTCAGCTACCTGGCCAAAGAAAAGCTCAAGTTCACTTCACAGCGGGCTCTTATTTTCGATGTGTTCTGGAATGTGGAGGAACATGTCTCCCCCGAGGAGCTTTACGGGATGGTCAAGGAAAAGGATTCGTCCATAGGACAGGCAACTGTCTACCGGACCCTTAAACTCCTTTCTGAATCAAAGATAGCCAGGGAGGTTGATTTCGGTGACGGCGTGACCAGGTACGAGCCTTACTTCGGGCAAAGCCATCATGACCACCTCATCTGCAAGGAATGCGGCAAGAGCGTGGAAGTACTGGACGAACGTATTGAAAAACTTCAGGAAGAACTGGCTTCCAGGCACGGATACACCCTGAACGGGCACAGCATGTACCTTTATGGAAAATGCGGGGAGTGCTCCAGAAAATAATCCCTTGACACCGGGCGGTAAACATGTTTATATCTTATATTAAGTCAATCTGTATTGACTTTTTTTTAACTGCATAACCTGATATTGAAAATCAGTACACTAATCAAAAACAAGTACTTTCAACCATGAACTGGATTCCCCCCGTAATCGCTCTCTGGGAAAAAATCAGCAGCTCATCAAGGCTGTTATCCTGGCTGTATTCCAGACCATACCGCCGGGTCATTGAAAATGAGATCAGCCTGGCAAAGCTGAGCCGGGAAGACCTGATCCTCAACATCGGCTGCGGGGCGGTGCCTTTTACAGCCCTTTACCTGGCCACACTGACCGGAGCCAGGGTTCATGCCCTGGACATAGACCCTGAAGCAGTCAGGATGGCCGATAACTGTGTAAAAAAGGCCGGACTTTCCCACAGAATAGCGGTTTCCCATGGAGACGGTTCCAAACCGTTCCAGGGGGCATTCACCGCCTCCATTGTAGCCCTCCAGGCCGCCCCGAAAAGAATGATCCTTGAGGCCCTGAAAAAGACCTCCCTGCCCGGGGCCAGGTTCATTTTCAGGCTGCCAAGCCCCCCCTACAGGGACCATTATGACCCACTGGCGTCAGCTCCGCCTGCACTGGCCACAGCCCTGCAGCCCATGCGCACCTTTGACCGGTCGGTTCTTTATGTCAATTAGCAACATGCTGATCACCGGCAGCTCACTGTAAAACCACACAGGCTTTGACATGAAAATCACCTTTCAGATCATACTGGGTCTTGCCCTTCTGGTAGCCATGTTCTTTGTTCTCAATCCGGGACAGACAATCGGGGTCATGTCCAGGGCAACCCCCGCAGCCCTGTTCATCCTGTTTTCTCTGCAGCTGATGACCCTTGCGGCCGGAGCCTGGATCTGGCACTTCCTCCT
>PWNK01000012.1 GCA_003557865.1 Desulfonatronovibrio sp. | reverse complement strand
TATTTCCTGGTAGGGAACCATGGGATAAAGGTGTTAACTTCACGTTTGTATTTTTCATACTCAGGGCGTCGCTGGCTGATGTCCTTTTCCAGCATGGTTACCCCTGAGACCCTGAGCAGCAGGATCGTGATCAGCACCGGACTGATTATTGCCCACCATCCGTAAGGGGTAGCCAGGGCGATGATGAATATGCCCCACCAGATGAGACTTTCACCGAAATAATTGGGATGACGGGAATAACCCCATAATCCTTGATCCATAACCTTGCCATTATTGTCTGGATTACTGCGGAAACGCTTCATCTGGTAATCGCTGACGGTTTCGAATATGAAACCTGTGGCAAAGACAAATAAGCCCAGCCCGTCAAGCCAGATCAGCTTGTCCGGAACAGGAGACAGCTGGGCCAGTTGCGGGGCCAGGGAGATGATCCAAAGCAGGATTCCCTGGAGAAGAAAGACCGAAAAGAGACTGATCCACCAGAAAGATCGGCCGTAATTCCTACGCATGGCTTTGTAGCGCCGGTCCTCAGGCTGCCCCCAGTTGCGCGTGGTAACGTGGGAAAAAAGACGCAGCCCCCAGATGCTTATCAGGACCGCCACCAGGAAACTCCTGGTGGTTTCCGGACTCATTAACCAGGACAACCAGACAATCAGCACAAACCCCAGACCCCAGAACGAATCAGCCACACAGGCCTTCTGGCGGAATAGTGAAAGCATCCATGCGACAAGCATGAGAACAAGGACCGCTCCCAGATTGTTCAGAAGGATACCTGGTAAAGTCATGAATAATGTCAAATTCCTTAAAATTACATTTCTTTTACAGCCATTAAAATATGTAGTAAACAGGTCTGATTGTCAAGAAACATGGATCAGGGCAATAGTCAGGTCCAGTACAGGAGGTATTAGTGCCTATAGTGTGGACAAACCTGGTTTGAGGGAATAGTAATTTAATTTTTTGGCGGAGTGAAATCATACACATGGGCCTGAAGAGATCAGAATATAAATCCGGGAGAAGCCGGGTTAAAGGTAGAGGGCTTTCTGCTTACTTTCTTTCCGGCATCCCCCGGGCCTGGCTTCAGGCATCCCGGATGCCTTCCCAGCTCTACATTGTCCTGCCCCTGCTCCTGGGCCAGTCCATGGCCTATGCCCAAGGTCACTTTTCCTGGAAGATTTTCGTCCTCTGTCATCTTTATGGCTTGTCTGTTCAGCTTTTCATTGTTTTTGCCAATGATGTGGCTGACTTGGAAACAGATACCATAAACAGAACCTATAATATATTTTCCGGCGGGTCCAGGGTTCTTGTGGACAACTCCCTGTCCAGAACAAGCTTGGCCCTGGCAGCCTTCTTATTCGGTTTTTTTTGTGTATTTATCGGGGTGGCCCTGGGATGGTTCTGGAACAACTGGGGACCTCTCCTGCTGATTCTTACCGGGCATTTGCTGGTCTGGGCCTACAGCTACAGGCCGCTTCGGCTTTCCTACAGGGGCGGTGGCGAATTTATGCAGATGCTGGGAGTGGGAGGACTGCTGCCGGTCATGGGGTTCCTGGCCCATAGCGGAAGCCTGAGCAGTATATCCTGGCCCCTGGTCGGTCTTGTGCTTCTCCTGGCCCTGACCTGCGCCATGAGTACCTCACTGCCTGATGAGCCCTCGGACAGAATAAGCTCCAAAAAAAGCAGCACGGTCATTTTTGGAAACAGGATCAACCAGAGGCTGATTCTGGTCCTTAACGGGTTTGCCCTGACCCTGATTCTGTTGGTACCGGCGGCAGGGTCCAGGGGTCTGGAAAACCTGTATATCTTTCTGGCATGTACAGTATTGTGGGCTTCAGGCATCCCTTTGCTGAACAGCAAACCGGGCAGCCGCAGCCTGATGATCTTTGTTGCTTTGTGCGTGGGATTCAGCCTGACCCCGATGGCTGGGTTTTCCATTGCCCTGCTTTTCAGCTGAGATACTGCAAAATATTGATCAGTAGAACAGACGCAGGCAGAAACCATTATTTTTTAACAACAGTCCTTGCTCTTATTATACGTAACAGAAAGGGGATGAAATGAAAAAGTACTTTACATCTCTAAATCTTGTTAGCCCGGACCAGACTCCAAGGTTCGGAGGAAAGGCCTGCTCCCTGGCATTTTTGAAAAGCAACGGATTAATGGTGCCCCGGTCCATTGCCCTTGGCACTGAAGTCTACCATGAGTTCATGAATATCAGCGGTTTGGACAGGGCCATAGAAAAAATGCTCAAGGCCCAACCCTTGGACGGGATGCGCTGGGAAGCCATCTGGGATTTATCCCTGCGCATAAGGAATCTTTTTTTGAGGGCAGAACTGCCCCCTGAAATGGAAAATCTCAGCAGGGAAGCCTTTTCCACCCTTTCTGGCGCTTCACACCTGGCAGTACGTTCTTCGGCCCCGGGAGAAGACAGCGGCTCATTCTCCTTTGCCGGTCTGCATGAATCCCATGTTCCTGTTAGTGGAGAGGACCAGGTCAGGGAAGCTGTTGTCCAGGTCTGGTCATCCCTCTGGTCCGATCGGGCTCGTCTGTACAGGCGTGAACTGAACCTGGATCCCTTGATCAGCTCCATGGCCGTGCTTGTCCAGGAATGCATTCAGGGCGAATACTCTGGAGTGGCCTTCAGTATTGATCCTACCAATGAAACCAGGATGGTCATCGAATCCGTGCCTGGAATGAATTCCGCACTGGTGGATGGATCAACTCCACCGGCCCGCTGGGTTCTGGACAGAAACTCAGGCCGGGTGCTTTCCTTTAACCCAGGACCGTGGGATATTAACAAAGACTCCCTGCCCACATCAGAGGCTCTGGAAAACATAAGAAACCTGGCCCTCAGCTGCGAGGAAATGACGGGCAGACCACAGGACGTTGAATGGACCATGAATTCGGGAAATCTTTATTGTCTTCAGTCCAGGCCTGTAACTACTTCCATTGACAACCTGGATCCAGGGCAGAATCAGGATAAAATACCCTGGTATCTGAGCCTGCACCGCAGCTTTGAAAACCTGCAGACTCTTGGCAAGGAAATTGAGGAAGACCTGCTGCCGGATCTGGAACATCTCACCAAAAAATTAGCTGAAACAGACCTGTCTGGAATGGACAATTCCGAATTGGCCCGGGAGATTAACCACAGGCACTCACTCATGCACAAGTGGAGGGATACTTATTATGCCAGGTTCATTCCCATGGCCCACGGAGTAAGGCTTTTGGGTATGCTTTACAATGACGTCTTAAGGCCTGATGATCCTTTTGAATTTACTGACCTTCTGCGCGACAGCGGCCTTGAAGCGGTCCTGCGGAATCAGGCTCTGGAGAGGCTGGTGGAAGCGGTGCGCACCAGTCCGGATCTCTCCCAGGCCATTGAAAACGGAGTTGATCCTCTTTCAAATCCCCGGTACAGGGAGTTCAACATTCTTTTTGAGGCTTTTGTTAAAGACCATGGTTCGCTTCTATGCTCTTCTGCCTGGTGCACTGAAGGATACCACGGCCTGTTCTCCCTTATCCTTGAGATGGCTGGCAAAGGTCCGGACTCTGGCCCCGAAGACCGAAAATTGCAGAGCTCTATCCGTGAACAGGATTTTTTAAACGCCTTTTCTCTTGAGCGGCGCGATTTTGCCCGGGCAGTACTTGAACTTGGACGCGCTTCTCACCGCATCAGAGATAACGACAATATGGCCATGGGCCGTCTTCAGGCTGAGCTGATCCGGGCTGTTGATGAAGGAAGGTTTAGACTGATTGAGCAGGATGACCCGGAAATTCGAAAGGCCATGGATCAAATCCCCGGGGATTTTCTGGATGTCACCAGCCCGACAGGCAGGAGTTCATATGGAGGAGTGCCTCTTTCCCGGGAAGGCCAGGGTGTTTTCTCCGGGCACCCGGCAGGTCCCGGAGTGGCCAGGGGCCAAGCCAGGGTTATTGAGGAGCCTTCGGATCTTTTTTTGTTCCGCAAAGACGAGATCCTGGTATGTCAGGCCATGGATCCTGGAATGTCTTTTGTGGTTCCTTTGGCAGCGGGTATTGTGGAGGCCAGGGGTGGCATGCTGGTTCACGGGGCCATAATCGCCAGAGAATACGGCCTTCCCTGCGTAACCGGCCTTAACCATTCCCTG
>PWNK01000076.1 GCA_003557865.1 Desulfonatronovibrio sp. | reverse complement strand
TAGCACTTTTTTAAGGAAAGCAGGGGACAGGCACCCCAGCCTTTGTTTTTTTCTTGATGTAAGAAACAGACACTGAAAAACAAGGGCTGGGAGAGCCAGTCCCCGTGCCACATGCAAATGGTTAAACTTTTACCGTATTTGATCTGCAGGCCCCAGCCTGGAAAATCCAGCGCGGACCCGATTAATCCAGGACTTCATGCATAACCTCCTGGTAGGCGGCCATGGCCTGCTCAAGATAATCCCTGGCTCCAGAAAAACCGCCCTGCCTGATAAGGGCGCTTCTAAAGGCGTAAAGCCCAGCCAGAAGGTCTGCCCAGTCAACATGCCCCATATGTCCCAGACGAACAATCTTCCCCTTGAGATGGTCCTGGCCTCCGGCCATGACAATATTGTACTCCCTTGACGCGGTTTCCAGAAGCTTTACCCCGTCAATGCCCGGAGGCAGCTTAATGGATGTCAGCCCCCATGTATAATTATTAAGGGCCAGAAGTTCAAGACCAAGGCATCTGACTCCTGTTCTGACCATTCTGGTCATGGCCCGCTGTTTCCTGTAAATATTTTCCAGACCCTGCTCCTGAAAGTATTTCAGACACTCATCCAGAGCCATAATGAGATTGATTGCCGGAGTAAAATGGGTCTGTCCGGCCAGACACTTTTCTTTCTCCTTGAGCAGGTTGAAATAAAAATTCCTTGATTTTACTGAAACTGCCCGGTCACAGGCTCTTTTACTCAGAGCCGCAAAGGCCAGCCCAGGGGGAAGCATCATCCCTTTCTGAGATCCGGTCAGCAGGCAGTCAATCCCCCACTCATCCATGGGACAGGGTGATATGCCCACAGCTGATATCCCGTCCACGACTATCAGCTTGTCGTTTTTGCGGCAGAGTCTGGCAATATCTTTAACCGGATGCATTACCCCGGTGGATGTTTCCGACGCCTGGATCAGGACTCCTGTTATATCCGGAAATCTGGACAGGGCGTTCTCAACATCCCTGGGCCTGGCAGCCTGTCCCCATTCAATGGGCAGGGCAATAACCTCCAGTCCATGACTCTGGGAAATCTCGGACCATCTCTGTCCGAATTTGCCCGCCTCCACCACCAGGACCTTGTCTCCCGGAGAAAAGATTCCGGATACGGCAGCGCACATGGCCCCCGTTCCAGAAGAAGTCAGGATCATCACCGGCTCTTTGGTTCCCAGAAGATACTTAAGACCGTCCTGGATCCTGATCATTATCTCCTTAAAGTCCTGCTTGCGATGATGAATCATATCCCTGGCCAGGGCCAGTCTTACATTTTCCGGCAAGGGTGTCGGTCCCGGGGTCAGAAGTCTGAGTTTATTCACTGTATTTATCTCCTGTTGAAAACCCAAAAAAGGAATCCCAGATGCTGCTGTAATGAGTCCAAACGCGAAAAGCAGGCTTTATTCATTGAAAACCATTTGTAATGATTGACCATGGCTTTTGGTTAACTTCAGCGTCTAAGACCTGCCTGCTCAATCATGGGCCAGGGCCCAGTTTTCACCTACACCCCAGTCAACCAGCAGGGGAACCTCGAGCTTTTCCACCGAGCTCATCAGATCCGCCACGCGTCTGCCCGCTTCATCTGCCCTGGATCTGTGAACTTCAATGAGCAGCTCATCATGAACCTGAAGAACGAGGTCAGCCTGCATTGTCCGCAGTTCCTTATCCCGGTCAACAGCGAGCATGGCTTTTTTGATGATGTCCGCGGCCGAACCCTGAACCACGGTATTTATGGCCATCCTCCTGGCCTGCTGGACCAGATTGGCGTTTCTGGAGTTGATATCCGGCAAAAGCCGTCTTCTCCCGGCCAGGGTGGTGACAAAACCCTTTTCAGATGCCAGCCTTTCAATCTGATCATAAAACTGGCGGACTTTTTCCAGTTTACTGAAATATTTCTGCATAAACCCCTTGGCCTCCTCCAGGGATATGGTCAGTTCCCGGCTCAGCTTCTGAGGACCCATGCCATAGAGCAGCCCGAAATTAATGGTTTTGGCCTTTCTGCGTTCATCTGGAAGGACCTGGGAAATATCTTTCTCAAAAAGCAGGCCCGCGGTACGGGCATGAATGTCTTCTTCTCCGGCAAAGGCCTCAAGCAGGTTGGGATCCCGGGAGAGATGAGCCAGGATGCGCAGCTCAATCTGGGAATAATCAGCTGAAACAAGAACCTTGTCTGGTCCTGGTATGAAACAGGCCCGCATTTTTGGCCCCAGCTCTCCCCGGATGGGGATATTCTGAAGATTGGGGTTGCTGCTGGACAGCCTGCCGGTTGCGGTGGCCAGCTGGTTGAAAGTGGTGTGCAGCCTGCCGTCAGCTCCCACCTTGCCCGGCAGAGGCTCAAGATAAGTGGACCTCAGCTTTTCGAATGTCCTGAACTCCAGGATGAGTCCGATGACAGGATGATCGCCCTTCATGGCCTCCAGGACAACATTTGAGGTGGAAAACGCTCCTTTGGGGGTTTTTCGTCTGGATTTTAGATCCAGATCCTCAAAAAGGACCTCCGCGGTCTGCTGTGTTGATCTGATATTGAACTTTTTCCCGGCTATGGAATAAATTTCATCAGTAAGCTCCTGCAGGCGCTCCTTGACATCGCGCAGAAATGCGGAAAAGGCATCCAGATCAATGCCTACGCCGGTTTTCTCCATTTTGACAAGCACCGGAATCAGAGGCATTTCCATGTCCTGCATCAGGGACTCCAGACCCGCGGAACGGATTCTCTTCTCCAGAAGAAGCCCGATCTTCAGAGCCGCCAGCCCCCTGTTCTCCCTGTTCACATCAATCTCAGGCGAATAAGCCCTGAAAATGTGATCATAATCATATTGTCTGGCTTCAGTGTTGAGAAGATAAGCTGCCAATGAAATATCAAAAAAGTCCCGGGGAGGGGATTTGAGAAAAGAACTGTGCGCTCCGGCCAGTTCCTTGAGGGAAAAGACATAGGTCTTTACCCCGCGAAGACGGGCCTGCAGCATATCCGCGGGGTGCTCAGCCTCCCATTCACCGTCTTCAAACCCCAGCAGAAAACCGTTTTGAACAGGGAACAGTCCGACCTTGTCCTTTCTGGTCAGAGCGGGAAGACCGTTATTTCTGGCTGCCGGGTTTTTCTCAGGGGCAAGGAGAAAGTGACGGATCTCTTTTCTCACGCCGGTACCAGGGAGTTCGCGCAACAGGGAGCTGAATTCGTACTTTTTGAGGAACAAGGCCAGGGAGGCACTGTCCATAGGCTGAACATGGAGATCTTTGGCCATCCTGCTGTCTTTGCCGTCTTTTCTCAGTTTAGTCAGCTCCCGGTAGATGAAGATATTTTCAAGATGATTCTTTATTTTTTTCTGATCCTTGGGAGCCAGTTGGCCAAAACGGTCCCTGATATCCTCCAGGGAAGAAAACTTCTCCAAGATGGCCGCTGCTGTTTTGGGGCCTATTCCCGGGACCCCGGGGATGTTGTCTGAACTGTCCCCCACCAGTGCCTGGTAATCCGGCCATTGGTCCGGTTCCAGGCCTGTGATCCGCCGAAAATCCTCCACGGTCATCACCGGTTCGTTTTTTGCCCCCGGGTCCCACATGACCACCCGTTCATCCAGAAGCTGCCTGAGATCCTTGTCTGAGGCGACAATCACCACCGGATGATCTCCCTTCAGGGTCTGGGTCTGCCCGGCAATGAGATCGTCCGCTTCAACCCCGCTGGACACAAAAGTTTTGATGCCCATCAGCCTGACCCCTTCCAGGAGAGGATCGATCTGGACGGCCAGATCCTCAGGCATTGCTGGACGCTGGGCCTTGTACTGGGAATAGATATGGTTCCTGAAGGTGGGCCCCTTTCCATCCATGAAAAAGGCGGCGTATCTGGGCTTCTCTTCCCTGATAAGCTTGAACAGAATGCGCAGGACAATAAAAATCGCGTTGGTGGGAAAGCCGTCCGACCTTTTCAGGTCGGGAAAAGCGTAAAATGCCCTGTACAGAAAAGAACTGCCGTCTATGAGATATACAGGGTCGTCCTTGAGAGACAGCTCATTTTTCAGGTTCATATGCCTTCCCCGGAGCCGCAGCTCTGCCCTTGGAGGGCGGCTTGGACTTCTTTCTGGTGTTGAGATTCGACAGTCGCTGCAGAATAAACTGCTGGGGATGAATGTTTTCGATCCTGTCCAGGGGCAGCTCCGCCCTGGCCATCTGCCTGTGACCTCCTGCCGGGCCCAGATCTCCAATCATCTGGGAGGCCATTCTTCCCATATCCTTTCTCAGCCCGTCACCCCGGAAGATGATCACCAGGCTGTCCCGGTGAATCCCGCTGACAATGTCCCAGGAAATATTGTGGATGCGCAGAAAAAAGTCAGCCAGGATGACCAGGATATCAGGTGAATCCACCTTTCCCATGAATACGCTGGCCCCGTTTCCCAGGATCTTGACCTTGCGAAAGGCCAGGGAAAAGTATTTGAGCCACTCCTTGTGAAATTCAGAACGGATAATTTTCTGCAGAAGAAGAGGGCTGTAAAACTTGGTCAGATACCTGAAGGCCCTGATGTCAACATCATTGAACTTGCGTTCAAAACTCTGGGTATCAGTCTTGATCCCGTAAACCAGTGCCGTGGCCAGGAGTTTTCCAGGCCTGATCTTCAAGTTGTAGAGATATTCGGTCATCAGGGAACTGACCGCCCCGTAGTCCGGATTGATTTCCGTAAACAATGCCTTTGCCGGTTTTTCTTTATTCAATGGGTGATGATCCAGGATAACCGAAAAATCCAGCTTTTCGAAGTCAGGGTGATGGTGCGGCTGGGAATCAACAAGGGCGAACTTGTCATACTGGGCTGCCAAAAGTGGAGTCAGCTTGAGCATGGGAATGCGAAGGAGCTTGAGCATGGCCAGGTTGTCAGGCCTGGAAATATCATTGACATGGGCAATGGCCGCGGTCTGGACCTTGCGGTACAGGATACGCTTAAGAGCCATGGCTGAAGCCATGGCGTCGGGATCAGCGTTTATCAGGATAAGCAGGCGGTCACTTTTATTGAAAAGCCCTGTCATCTCCTTGATTTTATTGTCCAAGCTTCTAAAATAAGCCATAAATCCTCATTTGATCCTGACTGGAAGTCCTGCCATGATCAAGGTTACATCTTCGGATAACGCGGCCAGACGCTGGTTGACCTTTCCCAGCAGCCTGGAAAACCGGCGCACAGAATCTATACAGGGCAAAGGGCCCAGACCGATTTCAGCGGAAACCAGTATCAGTCTTTTATCCTTCCAAAGCTCAAGGGCGCTGAAAAAATCGTCAATAAACCCCTGGGGGCTTTGTTCAGTGAGCACATTAAAAACCCAGAAATCAATGCTGTCAACCAGGACGGCATCCGCCGCATCCTTGAGGGACCTCAGGCAGTCCCCAAGACCGGCTCCTGTCTCTATGACCGGAATTACCGGATTTCTTGAAGCCTTGTGCTCTCTGATCTGTTCGTTGAATTCAAGGTCCCCGGCCCTGCCGGTGACGACCAGAAATACGGATCCATTTTCCCTCTGCACAAGGTCCAGGGCGGCATCGGTCTTGCCTGACCTGTTCCCTCCCAGGATCAGGCTAATCAAAACTCATCCCCCAGGAATCAGCCATTTGAAACAAAATTACCTTTGAGTCAAGGAAATCCTGCAAGGAAAATATTTCCAGGAGCACAGTAGTTCCATCTTCAACCCGGGACAGGATCAGCTCCAGGACCCTTTTGCCTTCATCACTCATGACCCCCAGACCGGAGTGCCCGGCATGATCTTCCCTGCCGTAGACATGAACAAGGGAAGTCCTTTCCCAGACCAGGTCCTGCTCAAGGATATTCATCTGTCCATAAGCCATGATATGTCCCACATCCAGGCAGATGCCCAGTCCTTCGCCCTTGATAACCTCCCACAGGCCGGCAAGGTCTCGACCCTGAACATTTTCCAGCAGCAGCCCTGAAGGCTCCAGGCCGGCCTTTTTCCAGAGCGCCGCGAAATCCTGGAGACTGCCGGGGCTCTGGGGCGGATGAAGCACAAACTTATCCGGCTTCAGATAATCAGCCTTGTTCACCAGGGGCCGGACAGTGCTAAATACATGGTCCGCCCCGAGCCTCCAGTTGAGATCCAGGGGCAGATGCACGTGGTATCTGAGTCCCAGTTCTGCCGGGTCCGGGGGAAGATCTTCCCGGGTGTAATCCAGGCAGGCCCTGGAATCAAAGAAAGTCAGCCCCACCTCTGTAACCAGGTCCTTCAATACCAATACGTTCTCCCTGATTGTACCAGGAATTACAAAAGATGGACCGCCCAGAACAAATGTCTTCCTGCTCACGTATTACCTCCGGCCTGAATCTCGTCAGTCGTCATCAGCTTCATCTTTGTGCAGATCAAAAAACCAGAATATGTAAATCTTTGCAATAAAGGGAACGATTTTGCAACCTCTCGGCCTCAACTGATAATTATCAGTTGCTTTTTTCAGTAAAAAAAGTTAGATATAATACCAGTTCTGCAGGCATAAATCTTGCTTGATTCTGACTATGCAAAAAGTGAAATTTTTCTTCCAGCACCACCTGAATCCTCTTCATGTCTATTGCAGATTGCGGGGGGCCGGCTTTAAGCCCGGCATGGCCCACAGGGTGTGTGTCTATTACGAAAAGTTCATTTACAACATCCTTCTCAAGTAACCATCCCCCACAGCCGCGTCCCCGGCCATTCAACCATCCATACCCTTCACCGTCCAGGCTGACTTAACAGATAAATGCATCTTTTCCGGGCGCTGATCTTTCTCATGTCAGTCCAGGCAACGGACCTGGAAAAAAACAGATGATCTTGAGGTCTTCTCAGGAAATGGCTGGGACAGTCAATGCCGGTAAGCACTGCAAGTGGCTGGAAAAGGTCCGGAACTTTCAGGTTCAGATACTCTCAGCAGAGCCTGAGTTTTTTTTCTCTTCTGGTTTTTTGAATCATGCCTCTGGTCACATGAACCCCATCAAAAGGCAGCTCCTTTAAAAATTTTGATTTTTTCAGATTGACCTGTCGTCCGAAAACCTTCCTGGATCCGGCCAGGCTGAGGAAAATACTCTTTTTGGCCCTGGTCAGGGCAACGTAGAAGAGCCTTCTTTCCTCCTCAGGATCCCATTTTTTCTCCTCCGGATCAATCTGACCGAGGAGTACATCGGTTCCGGCGAAAGGGATAATCCCGTCCTCAAGACAGGGCAAAAACACGGCCTCGAATTCAAGACCCTTGGCGGCATGCATGGTCATGATCATAACCTTCTGGGCTCTGATATCAACCTGGGCCAGTTCACTTTCAAGCTTGACACTGCTCATGAGACCCGCCCAGCCGCCCAGCCTGGAGAATTCGCGCTCCAGGGTCTGAAACGCCTTTCCCTTCCAGAAGATACGGTCAAAGGGGGGGACATCTTCCAGATATGCCGCCAGGCTCCTGGGGCCTCCGGCCAGTATTTTTTCCGGGCAGTCAAATACTTTTTTCTCAACCCGAACCCCCATGACCTGGGCCACAGCTCTCAGAATAAGCTCGACCCTCGGGTCCCTGAAGTATGGCTGTTCTTCAGGAACGTTTACCGGAATACCCCTGCGCCGCAACTCCTTTTCCAGGGCCGGAACAAGGCCCTTGAACCTGACCAGAACCGCTATGTCCGAAGGGGCCAGAAAAGATTTTCGGGGAGCGTTATCAGCCTGCCAGTGAGCAGTCCCGCCAAGCAGGGACTGGATTTTCTCCCCGATCCAGTTGCATTCCTGCGCCGCATTGATTGCCTGAAAAAAACTGATCCTGCCGGGGATATCTTTCTGGGCTGCCAGCTTCTGGTCCTGGGGGAAAAGGGTCTGGGAAAATTCAAGTATGGCTTTTGATGAGCGGTAGTTTCTTGTCAGATAAATAATTTTCAGGTCAGGCCAGTGCAGGTTCATGGTCTCCCTGACATCTCTCAGCGCCCCCCTGAATCCATAGATTGACTGTCTGGGGTCCCCAATCCCGAAAAAACCCTGGCCGTTTTCCGGAAGCAGTTTTCTGATCAGCGAAAGCTGCAGCTGTGAAAGATCCTGAATTTCATCCACCAGAACATGGGTGAAGGGTCGGGCAAATTTTCCGCTTTGAATCTCTTCCAGCCAGAATTCAAGAAGATCGTTGAAGTCTACCAGATTCCAGTCCTGCTTCTGGCGGGCGTATTTTTCCCCGGCCTCTGTCACGGGATCGCGTTTCTCCCTGGCAACAGCCAGCCTGGACCACTCAGCCTTGAGGGCGGCTCCCTTGAGTTCAGGATTGGCCATGGAGAATACCTTTCTGGATTCATCGTCCCCCAGGATCATGGGCTGCTCATTATAGATACTCTGCCAGTACTCATAAGCCAGGGCATGTATGGTTTCCGCCACCGGAAGGGCCTGTTCCGGCCCCTGGGTCCCGGCCAGTCTGTCCTTAAGCTCCTTAGCGGCCTTGTTGGTAAAGGCCAGGATCAGAATGTGTCTGGGGTTTACGCCGTTGGTTAACAGACTTCCCACCTTGCCCATCAGGGTCTGGGTCTTGCCGGTTCCAGGCCCGGCCAGGACCAGAACCGGCCCCTGATCATAATTTATGGCCTCTTCCTGCTCAGGGTTTAGTCTGAACTGATTATGATCACCGGCTTGGGCATCCATGGACAGGGACTTTCCAGCACCGGTCCTGGCATATTCCTTTTTGTCCTCTGGAAGGGAAACAGGCACTATGCCCTTGCCCTTCTTAAATTCTTGGCGTTCCTTGCGCGAAAAGACACTGATGGTTCCGAATTGACCGTCAAAACCCGGCTCGCGGACAACCTCCCCGGCGCGCATTCTTCGCAGGGCTGTACTCAGCACCGGGGAATAGCCGCCCAGATCCTCCACCGGAACATTCTGCAGAATATCCATTTCAGGACCAAAGCGGGAGATGAGCGCGTTATAATAACTTTGCACCTTCTTGGTTCTGGCCCCCACACCCAGAATCTCGGAAAGCATCTCCTTGAGAGGAATAACCGAATAATAATCCGGCTGAAAAGGGGGCTTTACCGGAGACTCGCGGTCAGCAAGGGACAACACCCTGTTCAGAACACCCACGGTTACTTCCTTGCCGCAGACCGGACATTTTCCCCTGCTGGCCATGGTCTGCCTGGGATCCATCATCACGTTGCATTTTCTGTGTCCGTCAAGATGATACTTCCCTTCTTCAGGATAGAATTCCAGGGTTCCCAGAAACCTGTGTCCCAGACCCTCCCTGCGCAGGGCCCTGTAGATGCCTTCAAAGCTCATCTCGCCCTGAAAGATATTCACTTCGCGGCCCAGATTCTCAGCTGAATGAGCATCAGAGTTGGATACCAGGGAAAAGCGGTCCAGCCGGCTCCACATCCAGTTCATTTCCGGATCAGAGGAAAGGCCGGTCTCCAGGGCAAAAATATGGGACGAGAGATCTTTGAAGCATTCCTCAAGGGTATCAAAACCTGATTTTGACCCGAAAAGGGAAAACCAGGGGGTCCAGATATGAGCCGGGATGACAAAGGCAAGGGGGTCTGTTTCCAGAACCATTTCCAGAAGGCTCCTGGAGTCAAGACCCAGGATCGGCCTTCCGTCCGACTCCAGGTTGCCCACCCTGGCCAGTTTCTGATTGAACTTTTTAGCCTGTTCAAATCCGGGCATGAAGACCAGGTTGTGAATCTTGCGGACCTTTCCGCCCTGCTTGTAAATTGAGCTGATTTCAGTTGTCAGGATGAACCTGGTTTTAGACTTTATTTCCTGGCCGAAGCCCGGAACCATGGAACTTAAGTCGTGATCATCCCTGAGATGCAAAAGCCCGTCCTGCCCCTGGTGGAGAAACTTTTCCAGCATTTCAATCCATCCCGGGTGGGTGAAGTCCCCGGTGCCCACCATGTGAATTCCCTTGACATGAGCCCAGGCAGCCAGACTCAAGGGGTCCAGGCTTTTGCTGGTGGCCCTGGAAAACCGGGAGTGAACATGCAGATCAGCCAGAAATATATCCATTTCAGACCTTTGCCCCGCAGTCAGACTGGTCTCCCTGGAGTTTTTTCAGGCCGTGCTCAATGGCCGGCAGGACAGCTTCCAGGTTCTCCCGGACACCTTTGGGGCTTCCGGGAAGATTGATGATCATGCTCTGCCCCAGGGTGCCTGCCGCGGCCCTGGAAATGCCCGCGTGAGGGGTTCTGGTCAGGGAATGGCTGAGCATGGCCAGTTCAAATCCCGGCAGACGCCTGTCCATAACTTTCAGTGTGGTTTCCGGGGTGATGTCCCTGGGAGCCAGGCCGGTTCCCCCGGTGGTAATGATCAGGTCAAAACAGGAACACAGGCAGAGATGAACAAGCAGGGACCTTAGAAGATCAGGGTTGTCAGGGATGACAAATCCCCGGGAGAGACTGAGGCACATGGCCGAACCGGCCATTTCCTCAATCAGCGGGCCGCTCTCATCGCTGCGCTGTCCTGCCGCTCCCTTATCGCTGAGGGTAATCCAGGCCAGGGAGAACCCCCGGCGGTTAAGGCTGAGTTGTGTATCCTCTTCCAGTGAGAAATCATCAAGGGACCGGAGTATTAGAAAAATGCTTCCAAGACTGTCTTGAGGCAGCCAAGCCTTGTCAGTCAACTGAAATCCGTGTCTCCCGGCGGACAGGAAAGTACCGGCCCGGAGTCCTGCAATCATCTCATGACCGGTTTTGTAGCCGGGGGCAGTGCCCTGAGGGTCGTAAGGACCCAGGAAATACTGTTCATCCCTGCTGTACCTTCCCTTTCTTTTTATCCTGATTATTTGTGACAACCTCTAACCTCCAAGATAGGCCTTGCGCACCTCTGGGTTTTTAAGCAGCTTGTCCGCACTGTCCTCCAAAACTATTCTGCCCACCTCCATCACATATCCCCTGTTGGCCAGCTTCAGGGCTGCACGGGCGTTCTGCTCCACCAGAAGGACCGTCACCCCGCTGGCATTGATCTCCCTGATGGTCTCAAATATGGATTTCACCAGGATAGGTGCCAGACCAAGGCTGGGTTCGTCAAGCAGCAGGATCCTGGGACTGGCCATCAGGCCCCGGGCTATGGCCAGCATCTGCTGTTCCCCCCCGGAAAGGGTCCCGGCGAGCTGTTCCCTGCGCTCCTTCATCCGCGGAAAAAGCTCAAATATCCACTCCAGGGTCTTTTGAACCTTATCCTTGTCATTGATGATAAAAGCCCCCAGATTGAGGTTCTCCTGGACAGTGAGTGTGGCAAAAACCCTTCTGCCTTCAGGGACCTGGGCAATGCCGTACTTGACAACTTCATGTCCCTGGAGCCTGCTTATCTCCACGTCTTTGTAGAATATTTTCCCTTTTTTGGGACTGACAAGACCGCTGATGGTCATCAGTGTGGTGGACTTGCCTGCTCCGTTAGCCCCCAGAATAGTCACGATCTCCCCTTCACCCACCTCCAGATTGATGCCATGCAGGGCTTCCACGTTTCCATAATTAACATAAAGGTCTTTAACTGTCAGCAGCATTTCTAGTCCTCTTCGTCGTCTATGCCAAGGTAAGCCTCGATAACCCGGGAATCAGCGGTTATTTCCCGGGCGCTGCCCTGGGCGATTAGAGCTCCGTGCTCCAGGACAACAATATGTTCGCAGATACGCATGACCAGATTCATATCATGCTCAATGAGCAGCACAGTAAGTCCTCTGGCCTGCATTTTCTCAATAAGCCCCACAAGCCGCTGAGTCTCATAGTCGTTCATCCCTCCCGCAGGCTCGTCCAGGACAATCAGACTGGGACTGCTGGCCAGGGCCCTGGCTATCTCCAGAAGCCTCTGGTTGCCGTAGGACAGGTTCATGGATTTCAGATTCATGTGCTCTTTGAGTCCCACAAATTCCAGTTCCTTCAAGGCCCGGCCCAGGGCCAGCTTCTCCTCCCTGCGCTGGGACGGAAGCCTGAACATGGAGGAAAATATTCCGGAGCGCATCCGGCAGTGACAGCCGGCCAGCACGTTTTCCAGAACAGATAGATTCTTGAACAGGCGTATGGTCTGAAAAGTCCTGGCAATGCCCAGGGATACAATTTTATGAGTCTTAAGCCCTGCCAGGTCTCTGCCGTTGAAGATTATTTCTCCGTGATCCGGGATATAATTGCCGGTAATCAAATTAAAGACCGTGGTTTTACCTGCTCCGTTGGGTCCGATAAGCCCGACAATTTTGCCCTGTTCCACATCAAAGCTGACATCATTAACGGCCATCAGCCCGCCGAACTTCTTGGTTAAATTTCTGATGCCCAGCAGGGTCATAAGGTCTCGTCTCCGGGTTTAATTTTATGAGTGGGATATTTTCTGGGCAAAGGAGGCAGAAAACCCTGAGGCCTGAAGACCATCATGGCCACCATGGCCGCTCCGAAAATAAGCATCCTGGCCCCGGCAAACTGCCGGAATAATTCAGGAAGACCGACAATAAGAAACGCACCCAGGATTACCCCCCTGATACTTCCTGAACCGCCCAGAATAACAATGACGAACAGGATGACCGACTCCCAGAAGTTAAATGACTGGGGAGAGATAAGGGTCATTTTGGAAGCGAATATATTGCCCACCATTCCCGCCCAGAAGGCCCCCAGAACAAAGGCGATGAGTTTGTAATAGGCAACGTCGACACCACTGCCCTCGGCCGCTGTTTCATCATTTTTTATATAATTCAGGGCCCGGACAAAACGGGATTTTTCCAGCATGTGAAACAAAAACACGCTTACGGCCAGAAAAGACCAGATATAATAAAAAAATTCATGAGGCCGGCGGATGCTGAAGCCAAATATTTCCGGCCTGGAGATTCCGAATATGCCGTTGGACCCTCCTGTCAGACCGAAAACATTGTTCACCAGGGCGATGCGCACCACTTCAACTATGGCGATGGTTACGATCAGCAGGTAGTCTCCGCGCAGATGGATAATGGGCCTGGCCACGAGATAGGCAAAAAGGGCGGCCGCAGCGCCGCTGACAGGCAGAAGCAGGAGGATGGGAATGCTGTAGGAGGTGTTGAGGATCGCTGCTGTATACGCCCCCACCGCGAAAAAGGCAGCGTGACCCATGTGAAAGAGTCCGGTGTACCCGACAATGAAATTCAGGCTCAAGGCCAGAATGGCATACATTCCGACATTATTGATTACATCAATCCAATAGGCGTTGAGAAAAAACGGGCAGGAAAAAATGGCCGCGGAAAAGGCCACAACCATCAGGGTGTTTTTATGTTTCAGCATGTGCTTCTCTTCCTGCTTGATTGTCCCGGGGTTCCGGCTGGAATCATGCCGGTTTCACTGGAAGTACTTTGATTGTTTAAAGACCGGGATGCTGCCCGCTGCTGTACAGTCCGGATCATTGATCAGACCTTGTCTGCAATCCTTTCACCCAGCAGCCCGGCTGGTCTGAATATCAGAATCAGGATCAGAACGATAAAGGCTATTCCATCCTTCCAGGCTGTGGAAATAAAGGCTGCTCCCAGGGCTTCGATTACCCCCAGCAAAAGTCCGCCAAGCATGGCTCCCGGTATGTTGCCGATGCCCCCCAGAACCGCGGCTATAAAAGCCTTGAGCCCGTAAGACCAGCCCATGGTGAAATTGACCTGTCCGTAGTAAAGGCCGATCATTACTCCAGCTGCTCCGCCCAGAGACGGCCCTATGAGAAAAACCAGGGAGATGATCCTGTTGACATTGATGCCCATCAGCCTGGAAGCACCGTGATCTATGGCCACCGCCCTGATGGCTGTTCCGGTTTTTGTCTTCTGGACGAAAAAGTAAAGGATGGCCATGAGCATCAGGGAGGTGGCCAGAACCAGGATCCTGAGCAGCGGAACATCCAGGCCTAAAATATTCAGGGTGATCCGGGGAAGGATATCATCAGGGTAGACCCTGAACCTCGGGCCCCAGATGAGCATGACCAGATTGGAGAAAAATATTGAGGCCCCCAGGGCCGAAACCACGGCTGACAGCCGGTCTGCCTGTCTTACCGGACGATAGGCCACTCTCTCCAGAATAACCCCGATAATCCCCACCAGGATCATAACCATCATTATCAGCACCAGCACCCCGATAAAAGGGCCCAGATACTCGGCAACAGCATAACTGGCCAGAATGGTCATCCCCAGATAAGAACCGATGGTGAACAGGTCCCCATGGGCGAAGTTGATAAGCCTCATCACCCCGTAAACCATGGTATAGCCAAGGGCGATGAGGGCGTAAATCCCGCCCACGGCAAGACCGTTGATGAGCTGCTCGAAGAAAAATTCCATCTCTTGCATCCAGAGCTGAGTGGTTGATAAGTATCAAGTCCTGCACAGGTCACAAAAAACGCGCCGGATAACCGGCGCGTTTTCTTAATCCGCCTTAGTCCTGCATGACAAAGTTTCCTTGGCCGTCTACCCGGTAAAGGCGATAAAGCTCTCCAACTCTGTCTCCATGCTGGTCAAAGGCAATAGCTCCGGTCAGCCCCTGGATATTGAGTTCATTGTGCATATATCCGGACAGCTCATCCTTGTCCAGGGATCCAGTGGCCCTGATGGCCTCTGAAATGACCAGGAAAGCGTCCCCGGCCAGCACTGCCCAGATGGAGCCGGGGTTCGCACCGTGTTTTTGATTAAAGGAAGTCAAAAAATCCCTGGCTTGGGGAGTATCCAGATCCTGTGGAACAGGAGGACTTAAAAAATAGAAGCCTTCTGCTGCTGAAACACCGGAAATGGCCACCAGGTCGGGATTGTTGGTGGCGTCTCCGCCCAGAAAAGGCACGTCCCAGCCCATTTCGCTCTTCTGCCGAAGCAGCAGGCCGGCTTCAGGAAAATAACCGGTAAAGAAGACCATTTCCGGATCAGCCCTTCGGAGCCTGGACAGAATGGTGCTGTAGTCGCGTTCCCCGGGGGTCAGGGCGTCAAAGAAAACTATCTCCTTGTTGTCCTGCTCCAGAAGGCCCCGGGCTTCATCAGCCAGACCCCGGGCGTAGGAGGTGTTGTCATGGAGAATGGCCACCCTGTTAAAACCCATGGAGGCTATGGTTTCTGCTGCAACACGTCCCTGTTCATCATCCCTGGGCGAGGTGCGGAAGAAATATTTCAGCCCTTTCTGGGTCAGGCGGATGGAGGTGGCCCCATTGGCGATCTGAATAATGCCGAAGTCATCGTAAATATTCTGGGCCGCCTCGGTAATGGAAGAACCGTACGTACCTATGACCGCGGTGATGTTTCTGGTTGCCAGGCGGTTGGCCGCTGAAACCGCGGTTCTCGGGTCGCCTCCGTCATCCTCCACCAGGATTGTGACTCTTTGTCCGTTAATTCCGCCGGCGGCGTTGACCTCATCCGCCATGAGCTGCACAATGTCTCTCATGTCCTGACCCTCGCTGGCCCAGGACCCGGTCAGGGGGCACATCAGCCCGATCCTGATCTCGGCCCAGGCGTTACCAACTCCAAGCATGAGCGCCATTGCCAGGGAAAGAAATAAAATTTTAAAACGTGACTTCATCGACTGCCTCCTTAAAATGATTAAATGATAAGTATCTGTTTAGCGCTTCGCATGTGGCACGGGGACTGGCTCTTCCTGGACCCACTTGTCCCAAAAATGAAACATTTTAAAGCACAAAATGATGCTCAAGTGGGTCCAGGAGTGCCTGTCCCCTGCTTTC
>PWNK01000096.1 GCA_003557865.1 Desulfonatronovibrio sp. | reverse complement strand
TGCATGTGGCACGGGGACTGGCTCTTCCGGCACCCACTTGTCCCAAAACACCAGACTTTTATGCACAAAACCATGCTCAAGTGGGTGCCGGAGTGCCTGTCCCCTGCTTCCTTAAAAATGGCTAAACTATTACTCTGCCTGTTTTATCCTGAAGCCGGCCGCGCGGATATCCTTTTGCAGTCTAAACCTGCTGGTGGAGACAAAACAGGCTGTGAGCATGTTGAACAGCATTTGGCCGGATTTTTTTTCAGGTAACGAGTTAATGATCAATTATTCTAAAGATATATGCTGGATAATGTGGGAATGATCAATCCAAGCGCTTTTTCATCTGCTAAAGGCACCTTTTTGTTCACATGAAAAGACTGAGGCTTGTTCTTTATGGCTATTTCATGCTTACGTGCCTGATGCCTGTTCTTGCGGTGTGCAGCAATGATCAGGACAAGGCCGGAGTGGTGGCCAGGGTCAACGGTGTGCCCATATATCTTGAAGATGTGGAAGCCGGGCATGATTTCTATTTTTTCGAGTGGTCTGATCCACTTCCTCCCACTGCCCAGGAGATGAAAAACAGATATGGTCAGGTCCTTCTGGATTTTATCCTGATAGAGCTCATGAAGGCTGAATTTGACGTCCGGACCCTGACCATGCTTCAGGATGAAGTCCGAAGAGTTGAAGATGAAATCAGGGAGGATTATCCGGATGGCCAGTTTGAAAGAGTACTTACAGAAGAATATATTGACCTTCAATACTGGCGGACCCGGATCGGACACAAGCTGTTATGGGAAGAATTTGTAAAAAAAGTCCTCATGCCCGGAATCCAGGTTGAACTGGATGAAATTACGGATTATTATTATGCCAACATTCATGATTTCTACATCCCTGATCGCCTGGTTTATTTTTACCTGGGCGCGCCAGAAAGGGATATGCTTGAATATGCTCTGGAAAAGCTTCAGAGTGGCCATGACCTTGACGGGATCAGGCAAGAGTTGGGCAATGTTCATCTTGCCAGGTATGAGGTAAGAGTTGATCAGCTTTCTTTAAACATGTCAGAAGAGCTTCAGTCCCTGGAAGAGGGGCAGGCAGGTGAAATTAAAGAGGAAGGGCTCCATGGCTTTTCGGTTTTTTATCTTCTGGAGAAAAAAGAAGAGCAGCTGTTAAAGCCCCATCAGGTGTATAAACTGATTGAAGAGATAATAATTAACAAGAAACTGGTCTCATCTTTTAATATGTGGCTCGCTGAGACTTTGGAAAAATCTAAAATTGAAATCAACAGAGCCATGATTGAGCATTTAGATGCCGGTCAAAAAGGTTGATGCTCTAAGGCTGATTTCCCTGGCAGACAAAAGATCATTTAAACTTGACAGTAAAAAAAGTTCTCTGGCAACGTTTTTGTTTACAGACAAATACCTGGATTCAAAATGTCCGGAGTCTTGGCTGTAATTGCTCAAAAAGTCCGGGCAAACACTGAAATTGCCCCTACCCCTGGATTCCCGCCTGCGCGGGAATGACGGAAATGGCAAGTTCTCTCTAGCTCGTCATGCCCGCGAAGGCGGGCATCCAGGTCATGCTTGCCACATGTTATTGAGAAGTTACTCTTGGCTAATTTAACTCCTTGATTTATTTATCCTTACTTTAAACCTTAAATACTTCAACTCCAGCCTTATTCATTAAGATATGAAAATAGTTATTTCCCTTATACTTGTTTTGTTCATCAGCGCAGGCCATGTCCAGCCTTCACCCTTGGTCAACAGAATTGTAGCTCTGGTTAATGGAGAGACAATCACCCTTCTTGAACTGCAGGACAGGGTCAGGCATTTTCTGGGATTATTTCAGGATATAAATATTGATGACCTCTCTCAAGCCCAGCTCGAGCAGACCCAAAAACAAGTCCTGGAGCAGATGGTCAACGATATTCTCCTTAAACAGGAAGCGGCCAGGTTCGGTATTGAAGTAACAGACAGAGAAATTCGAAACCATATCAACCGGCTCAGTGCTGAAAACAATATGAGCCCCGAGGAATTTGAAAGTCATTTAAAGAACCAGGGACTTACCCTTGAAGCCTATAAAAAACAGACCAGGGACACAATCCTTCGCCAGAGGGTCCTGAACCTGATGGTCCGGAGGAAGGTTGTGGTCACCCTGGATGAGATTGAAACCTACTATAAAGACAATATATCCCAGTTTCAGGAAGACAAAAAAGTGCACTTAAAGGTTATTCTTGTACCTGAACTGGAACAGGCAATAGATTTGAGAGACCGGATAACCTCCGGAGACAAGAGCTTTGATCAGGCTGCGGAACTTTTCTCCCAGGGACCCAATCCGTCCCAGGGCGGAGATCTTGGATTTATCGAGTGGAAGAGGCTTGCGCCGGAATGGCGTGAAGCCCTGAATGATCTTGAAAAGGGAAGCCTTTCCCAGCCTTTTCAGGTCAGAGGGGGAGGCGCATTAATTATGCTGATGGATAAGACATCCGGAGGTGACGTTCCCTTGTCTCAGGTTGAGGACAGGATCAGGGAAGAATTGTTTGATTCAAAGCTGGATGGAAGGTTTGAGGATTATATCAGCGGATTGCGCCAGAGAGCGGTTATTGATATTCGCTTATGACCCGGAACCGGGACACTTCAAGGGCAGGAGAAAGTATGGACAAGATGGATGCAGATTATCCACAGGATAAATATAAGTCCCAGGAGGGCACTACTCTGGGGGAGAACATGGAGCTTCTGGAGATAGGGCTGGCTTTAAAGGCAGAAAGAGAACGGAAAAAACTCAGCCTGGAAAAAGTTTATGAAGATACCAGAATAGGATTAGGCTTTCTAGCTTCCCTTGAGCAGGGGAAAATTGAGCACCTGCCTCATCCAGCCTATGCCCGGGGTTTTGTGCGGAGCTACTCCAATTATCTTGGTCTTGACGGTGACCGAATTGCTGCTGATTTTTCCAGGGTGTTCAGAGCAGACGACCAGTTTAAAAAAATAAACCCCAATGAAATTCCTACCTCCCTGAAAACTGCCGGAAAAACACTTCGTTCTCCAAACTACACGCTTGTGCTGGGAATTTTTCTAGTGGGGGCAATTGCGGCAGGACTTGGATGGCTGCTTTATTCTTCCTTTCATTCCGGACCGGCTGTTGATACCCAGGAAACCGGGATCCATGGACCGCCTCCTGATGACGCCTCGCCAATGGTGACCAGACCCTTTATGCCTGAGACTCCAGGGGATCTTATGGCCAATGAGGACGAAACAGCAGGAGAAGCAACTCCTGAAACAGAGGCTCTTCATGAACTGGAGGACACGCTTCAGCCTGAAGATATTTTTCAAGGTGAAGTCCTGGTTCCGGACCCAGCTCTGGAAGCTGTTCCAGAAGATGAAAGCCCCGAGTTCCAGGTAAGCAACTCTGACCCTGGACTCCCGGATGAAAATGGTCCAACAGCGGATCAGACCGTTTTGGAAACTCATAACCGGCTAGAAACCATAGCTGACGAAGTTGCTGCCGAAAAATCAATCCTGGTTGTCCGGGCCAGGGAGGATTGCTGGCTGAAGATAGATTTTGACCAGTCAAGCCGGGAAGCTTACCTTCGACCAGGCGAAAGCGTCAGGGTTGAGTTTGGAGATTTTGCCCGGATCATCCTGGGCAATGCCGGCGGAGTAGATATTTTTGTCAATGGAGAAGCATATCCTTTTGAAGCCGTTTCCGGACAGGTTAAAACCATCAGAATCTCTTCCTCGGAAGACTCCCCTTCATAATCAATGTATTTTTCCGAAAAAGTGCTCGTTCTCAGAACAGGACGGTTTAAGGAATATGACCTCTGGGTCCGTTTTCTTTCCCCGTCTAAAGGGGTCCTTACGGGCTTTGCCTTTGGAGGCTGCAAAAGCAGAAAGAGGTTCAGCGGCTGCCTTGACGTCCTCAATCTTGTCCTGTTCAAGATAAGCCCGTCAAAAAGGAACAGGTATCTGGTGCTTGAAGAAGGAAGCCTTGTCAACGGGTATTCAGAGCTTAAAAATGACCATTTCAGGCTGGGCATGGCAGTTAACGCCCTGCGCTTTGTTCAACACACCTGTCCGGAAGGGGACGACTGCTCAGGTGTGTACAGGCTGATGCTGAACTATCTGGACACCCTGGAAAACAACTCTTCCATCACATCGTTTTTCCCCCTTCTGTTTCGGGC
>PWNK01000167.1 GCA_003557865.1 Desulfonatronovibrio sp. | reverse complement strand
CGCAGCACCGTTGATTTTCCGGCCATGTTGGGACCGGTGATAAGCAGCACCCTGGAGTCATGGCTGATTTCCAGATCATTGGGGACGTAGCTGGACCTTCCCTGGATGGCTTCAATGGATGGATGCCTGGCCTGGCAGAGCCTGACGGGCAGATCGTTGGTCAGCACCGGCCTTGTCCAGTCGAATTTTCTGGCGGTCTCAGCCAGTCCCTGCCAGTAATCAAGCCTGGCCAGGACTCCGGAAACAGCCTTGAGCCTGTCATTGTGCCCGGCCGCATACTGCCTGATCTCCAGAAAAAGATCGTACTCCCTGGCCTTTCGTTTTTCTGATGCCGTCAGCAGATTCTCCTCAAGCACCTTGAGCTCCGCGGTAACGTATCTCTCGCTGGAAACCAGGGTCTGGCGGCGTTCAAAGTGTTCGGGAACCGCTGTTCCCGATGCCCTGGACAATTCAAAGTAGTGCCCGAAAACCCGGTTGTAGCCCATCTTGAGCTTTGGCAGGGAGTTTCGGGTCCTCTCCTTTTCCAGGAGCTGCTTGAGTTTTTCCTGGCCATGGTCGGTGAGGTCCATGAGTTCATCCAGCTCCTGATCATAGCCGGTCTTGAACAGCCCGCCCTCGGTCACAAGATGGGGGGGATTGTCCCTGACAGCCTTATCAAGACGGGCCGCCAGCTGGTCCAGGTCGTCCCACTCTTTGAGAATATAATCCAGCAGAGCAGGGCGTTCATCACTATTTTCAAGCAGCTTTCTTATGCCGGGCAGGATAAGCAGGGATTTTCCCAGGGCGGAAAGGTCTTTGGGAGTGCACCTTTTAAGGGTAATTCTTGTTGAAAGGCGTTCCAGGTCGTAGGCTGTTTTGAGTTGGCGGCGCAGTTCGGCGCGCAGGCCGTCGTTTTTCAGGAACAGGGCGGTCATTTCCTGGTTTTCCAGGATGGTTTCCCGGTCTTTCCAGGGCTGCTGCAGCCGTTTCTCCAGGTATCTGCCGCCCATGGAGGTCATGGTCTGGTCCAGGGAGTAAAGAAGGGTCCCTGGACCTTTTTCTCCGCTCAGAGTCCTGAATATTTCCAGGTTTCTGATGGTCACCTCGTCAAGCTGGAGGTAAACTGAGGGATTCAGCGGGCTGAAAGGCCTCATATGTCCCAGTTCACCCTTGTGAGTCTGAATCAGATACATGAGCACCGCTCCGCAGGCCCGGACAAGCTCGGGCCTGTCAGCCAGATCCAGGACTTCCAGGGAGGACGCCTTCTGATCCTTGAGTATCAGCTGGGCGGAAGAACGGTGATCAAAATAGGAAGCCAGGGGAACCAGGTTGAATTTCGGCTTCAGGGCGGCGTGCCTGGCCGGGATACTCATATTTTCCGGGGCCAGTATTTCAGAAGGATTGAGCTTGTAGATCCACTGCCAGATTTCATCAGGGTTTCTTTGTTCCAGACCGGTCCATTCACCGGTTGAAAAGTCCGCCCAGCAAAGGGCCCCGCGGCCCGCGGACTGGTTCCAGAACAGGGCTGCCAGGTAGTTGTGCTCCTTGGCCTGGAGGCTGCTGTCCTCCAGAACCGTGCCTGGAGTCAGGACCCTGGTCACAGCCCGCTTGACCAGTCCCTTGGAAGATGCCGGATCTTCCACCTGGTCGCAGATGGCCACCTTGTAGCCTTTGTCAAGCAGGGTCTTCAGGTATTCATGGCAGGAGTGATGGGGAACGCCGCACATGGGGATTTTGACCTGGGAGCCGGGGTTTCTGGAAGTCAGGGCCACCTGCATCTCCCTGGCCGCAATTTCCGCGTCCTCAAAAAAAAGCTCGTAAAAATCCCCCATGCGGAAAAAAAGCAGGGCCTGGGGGTTTTCCTGCTTTATTTTCAGGTACTGTTCAAGCATGGGGGTCAGCCTGATGTTGGCCGGAAGGGTAAAGGGCTTGGAAGCTGGGGACATTGCTGAAGTTCTAGCAGCCTGGGGGTTGGTTATTCATTGAGCATGGTCCTGAAGGATATGGAATGCCAGCTGTAGCACCTGGGACAGACAAAGAAGACCTGCTCTCTTTTGAGCCCGCACTTGGTGCACACGAATTTTTTGACCATTCTGGCCTTGCGGGTAAAAAAGACCAGCTGGGTCTTGAAGGATTCGGTCAGGATCTGCTCCTGCCGGGAGATGTCCAGCATTTCAAGCCTGGCCGGCCAGAACTCCTGGTCCATGACCAGTGTTTTTTCAAGCCATTCTCTTGTTCTGTCCAGCTGCCCGGATTCCTTGAGAAAGATTGAGCAGTAGTAGCAAAAAATCAGGTTCTGTTCGAATCTGCTCAGGGTTTCCACCACAATGTCCGAACATTTTTTGTCCATGGAGCCGTTGCCGGACCGCCCGGGATGTTTTCTGGTGACATGCCTGTAGAGTCCTTCCAGCAGAACAAACCGCAGTCCGTCAGCCACGCTCTGCAGACCCTGGGAAAGGTCGGCCTGGAGATCGTTCCACTGGCTGAGTTCGAAATCGCGGCAGAGAATCTCCAGCCAGGCCTCAACAGACCCCGGGTACACCTTTATGGCTTTTTGAATCTGCCTGTAGGTGGAGTTATCCCATCCTTTTTTTATGGCTTCTTTGACCATGTAATGGGCCTGGGCCAGGGGCTGGTCCAGCAGGGAATAGTACCGGGCAGCCATTTCATAGTCGTTGGTTTCAGCATAAAGCCTGGCAAGTTCCTTGAGGATGGCCGGGTCGTCCCCGGTAATTTTGTAGGCCTGTTTCAGGGCTGAATGGGCCCGGTCCAGGATTCCCGCCCTTTTGAAGTCTATACCCAGTTCAAACCATGCCCTGGCTCTGAAATGTTCATTGAGGGAAGGCCTGGCTATGAGGTTGGTCCTGATTTGAATGGCCCGTTCGATCTCTCCCTGGGAGCGGAACAGATTGCCCAGGGACAGGTATATTTCCACGGCATCGGGATTATTCCTGACCACCCGGCTCAGTTCGCCGATGGCGGAAAAGGTGTCCTGTGAAGGAGGCAGAAAGCCCTCGCCCAGATACATGAGCGAGGACTTTGCAGCGCGCTTTTTTTGTCTTAAGTGTCTCAGCCAGGTGAACATATGCGAATGATTTTCACAGTAATATTGTCCGGCCTGCCGGGTCCTGTTTTCCTTGACACAATCCCGGCTAAAAGCAGTTTCAGCAGGCTTTTATATTCCCGGCAGCAGGCCAGCCTGTCCGTGTCCAGGTCGGAATGATCCGGCCTGGTTAATTTCCGAACCGGTGTCTACAAGCGTTCTTCCTGCTTTTCTGAAGACTCCACGTGAAAGGAATCATCTTCAAGAGGCATGTTGCGCAGGGAGTTGACCTCTTCTTCCAGGGCCCTGATCTTGTCTTTGCAGCGCCTGACTTCGCGCGAGAGGCGGATTTTTTCCGCCAGAAGATAGACCAGGGAAATGAATCCCCCGGCCGCAAAGGCCAGCAGAACGATCAGGTAGTAAGGGATTTCCTTGCTCTGCAGTTCAAGGCCGAAAATATCAAGGGTTAACCTGACTGTTGTGGACAGGAGTTCATGATTCTGAACGAAGAAAAGCATGGAAAAGAAAAACAGAAGAATCAGGGCGGCCACTCTCAGGTACTTCATGGAATTCTCCTTATATTGAGATTTAAAAGTTAAAGGTCTGCCACGCAAAGGCGTGGTAAAAAGTAAGAAAAGTTGTAACTATTCACCATTCAGCTACCATCTGGTAAATCGAAATTCAAAAATACTGGACCCCGGATCAAGTCCGGGGTGACGGTTAAAGCGGATTCCTACTCTTTACCGTCATTCCGGCGAAAGCCGGAATCCAGTGCCTTTGAAAACAATATTCCGTATGTGGTGAATAGTTACGAAAAGTTAAATGTTAAAAGTAAAAAGGTAAAGATAAAGAAATCAGACTGTTAATATTTTTAGGGCATTCACAAACCTGGGAACTGTCTGACAGCGTTTTTGTTTACAGACAAATGCCAGGATTCAAAATGTCCGGAGTCCTGGCTGTAACTTCTCAATATTTCCCGGCAATGGAACCAAAAGAAAACACCTGGACCCCGGCCTGCGCCGGGGTGACGACCGAGAGAACTCGCCAACGCGGCACTCCATTCCGTCACCCAGGCGCAGGCCGGGGTCCAGACAGCACGAAATACCGAGGAAAGGCTGCCCGGTCTTATTGAGAAGATACGTCCTGGCTAATTTAAATCTT
>PWNK01000134.1 GCA_003557865.1 Desulfonatronovibrio sp. | reverse complement strand
TCCTATGCAATGTATGGAGACAGGGAAAAATTTCTTGAAGCAGGCATGGATGACTATATCTCCAAGCCGGTGCGGATAGAGGACCTGGAGAAGCTGCTTTCAAAGCATTCAAAATGAAATTGCCGGCAACATAACGGCTATCGGCTTGGCATAGTCCAGTTCAATTATTCTGAAGAATGACAAAAAAAGCTTGACGATTTCAAAAGGGCTGCACTCTCAATTTTGTGTATCTATTTAAACCATGAATTAACTCAGGCAGGATAATGTTAAAAGCTGGAAATAGATTTCTTTTGGGCATGATGATCATGTTCCTGCTGCTTTCATCGGCAAACGCGGTGGAATTAACTTCTCAGGAAAGAGCTTATCTGGATAAGCTGGGCGCGGTCACCATGTGCGTGGACCCGGACTGGGAGCCTTATGAGCGCGTGGATGAACAGGGCAATTTTACCGGGATCGCGGCAGACCTTGTGGAGATTGTTTCACAGCGTCTGAACATCCCTTTTGTTATCGTGCCTACGGTTGACTGGCAAGAAACCCTTGAAGTTTCCAGAGAAGGGGGCTGCATGCTCATACCCTTTCTAAACCAGACCGCTGAAAGGGAAGAATGGCTGACCTTTACAGAACCGTTGTTTGTTGCCCCCAATGTATTTATTACCCGCAACGAGCACGACTTCATCTCCGATCCCGCCGAACTGGTGGACAGGACCGTGGTCCTGCCTCACGGGACATCAATGGAGGAATTTTTGCGCCGGGATTATCCCAACCTGAACATCCTCACTGTGGATGATGAACACGACTGCTACCGTATGGTTTCCGAAGGCGAGGCGGATATGACCCTGCGCTCTTTGACCATAGCCGCCTTCATTATCCGCAGGGACGGCTGGTTCAACCTGAAAATTGCAGGGCAACCCCCTGAAGCGCATTATGTCAACCACCTGCGCATGGGGGTGCTCAAGGAAATGCAGGGTCTCAGGGACATTCTGAATAAGGCCATCCTTACTATCACTCCCAGGGAACGGGAGGAAATCATAAACCGCCATGTGAACATTGAATACCTGCAGACCGTGGACCTGACCTGGATCATGCGTATGGGGGCCTTTCTTGGTGTGCTGCTTGCCGTATCCTTCTACTGGAACCACCGGTTGAAGAATGCCTTTGCCGATCTTCGCGAATCCGAACGCAGCAAATCAGTGCTCATCTCCAACATCCCGGGCATGGCCTACCGTTGCCTGTATGACCGGGAGTGGACCATGGAGTTCGTATCCAGAGGGTGTCAGGAGCTGACCGGATACAAAAGCGAGGAACTGATCAACAACCGGGTTGTATCCTTCAACACTCTCATTGTTCCAGAAGACCGGGAAAATATTTTTAAAGTATGGGAAAAGGCCAGGGGTGCAAAACTTCCGGCTGAACTGGAATACAGGATTATTACCGCAGATAAGACAGTTAAATGGGTTTATGAAAAGGGAGTATTTGTTTATGATGACCATGACAATGTGCTGGGCATTGAAGGACTGATCATAGACATCAGCGACCGGAAAGCGGCTGAAGAAAAACTGAGCTCCATTGCCGCAACAGACGAACTCACAGGTCTCTGGAACAGAAGACGTTTCATGCAGGCTCTGCAGCAGGAGATAATGCTCGCCAAACGTTATGGACAGATATTTTCTCTGCTTATGCTGGACATTGATCACTTCAAGTCCATTAACGACAGTTTCGGTCATGACGTGGGGGACGCCACCCTGCAGCATTTCAGCATGGTCATTAAAAGACATATCCGTGAGGTGGATATTCCTGCCAGGTACGGCGGCGAAGAATTCATGCTCATTCTGCCGAAAACAGACCTTGATGGAGGATACCTGATTGCGGAACGGCTCAGGAAATATCTGGAAACAAACCCGATTCCAGCCGGACCCGAACCATTCCATATTTCTGTAAGCATCGGGGTGACAGCCTGCGGCCCGGAAATCACCGAGCCTGATCAGGTGCTGAAAATAGTTGATAACGCCTTGTACGAGGCTAAAAATGCAGGAAGAAACCGCACCGTGAAGAAAACGGTCTGAGATCCGTCGACTTTATGATCATATTTTTGCCAAAATATTTTTAAGGTTCCTTCGCCCGGCAGAAACAGGTCCTTGGTCTTTACCCTCGTGCCAAATGTGTTTTTTTATGGAGTTAATCATGTCCCGTCCTTCCAAAAAGAATCAGCTTAACCAAGCCATGTTTCCTGAAGCTCATGACCTACTGATTAACGCTCCCATTGGCATCTTCACGTCCACACCGGAAGGCAGGTTTCTCTCTGCCAACCTGGCCATGGCCAGGATGTACGGCTATGATTCCCCCGAGGATATGCTGAAGTCGGTGACGGACATTACCCGGCAGATTTATGTCAACCCCGCAGATCGGTTCCAATTGTATCATATGCTGGAAAACAACTAGACAGCGAGAAACTTTGAATCCCTGCATAAACGCAAGGACGGTTCGTCATTCTGGACCATTGAAACAGTTCGGGTGGTTCGCAACGAAGATGGGAGCGTCCGGCACGTTCAGGGCTTTGTCACGGATATTTCCCGGCATGTTCATGATGATGTGAGGCAGAACAGCAAGCCTTCCCGCGCTGCGGTACAGCCAGGCCAGGATGAACCGCGGCACAAGGATGCTGAAATTGAACTGGAAAAGATCTTCGACCGCACCGCGGTCCAGCAATTGATGAGCGATTTTTGCCAACTGACCGGCATTGGGGGAGCTCTCCTGGACTTGAAAGGCAATGTCCTGGCCTCCACCGGCTGGGAGGATATCTGCATCAAATTTCACCGCGCTCATCCGGAAACAAACCGTTACTGCATGGAAAGCGACATGGTGCTCTCCCAAGACGTGCGTCCAGGGGAATACAAGATATACCGATGCAAGAACAACATGCTGGACATCGTGATGCCCATCATGGTCGAGGGCCGGCATGTGGGCAATCTGTTCACAGGGCAGTTTTTTTTCGAGGATGAACCGCCGGACCATCAACTTTTCATGGAGCAGGCCGGACGTTACGGGTTTGATGAACAACAGTATCTTGCGGCACTGAAAAAAAGTACCTTTGCTTGACAAGGATACCGTGACCAAGGCCCTCAGGTTTTATGTGAATCTGGCGGAAATCATCAGTACTGTGGGCTATAACAACTTGAAGCTGGAACGGAACCTGGCAGAGCGGGAGGAGCTGCTCCAATCCCTGCGTGCAAGCGAGGAAAAATTTCGATTTCTCGTGGATTATTCGTATGACCTGGTTTGGGTTTTACAATCCGATGGCATTTTTTCCTATGTTTCACCTTCATGGAAAGCCATACTTGGCTATGACCCCTCATATATGGTTGACAAGGCATTTCAGCCTTTTGTGCATCCTGAAGATGTTCCCGTCTGCGAACATTACATGTCAGAAGTCCTTGCTGCAGGGCAGCCATTGCCAGGACCTCAATACCGGGTTAAGCACGCCGAAGGAACATGGCGATGGCATGAAGTCGGCATGACTCCTGTCTATGACCGGGACGGCTCGTTTTTGTATTTCGTCGGTGTTTCAAGAGACATCACTGAGCGCAAGCTTGCGGAGCAGAAACTGGCCGAGAGCGAGAAACGTTATCGCACTCTGGTAGAAAATCTTCCCATAGCTATTTACCGTAATACTCCTGGTCCTGATGGCCATTTTTTGATGGCAAATCCAGCCTTCCTGGAGATTTTCGGAATTGATGCTGAAGAAGATGTATTGAAGATGAGGGTGACCGATTTTTACGTTGATCCGGAAGAAAGAAAGGTCTTCTCCGACAAATTGATCCAGATGGGCAGGTTAACCGGCTATGAACTGAAGCTCAAGAGAGCTGACGGCACTCCCATCTGGTGTTCGGTTACAGCTTTTGTGGTGTTTGATGACCAAAAGTCAATCAAATATTTTGATTGTTCTCTTGAGGACATCTCCGAGCGTAAGCGGGCTGAAGAAGCGCTGCTCGCAGCCAAGGAAGCCGCCGAAGCCGCCAACAGAGCCAAGTCCGAATTCCTGGCCAATATGAGCCATGAAATCCGCACACCCATCAATGGCATCATGGGCATGATGCAGCTGCTGCAGATGAGTGATCTGGACAAAGAACAGAAAGAATATGTTGATCTGACCATTACCTCGGCCAACCGCCTGACCAGGCTGCTGTCGGACAT
>PWNK01000089.1 GCA_003557865.1 Desulfonatronovibrio sp. | reverse complement strand
TGACAAGGATGGGTATCTGGTCGATCCACATGGTAATGTAGTTCAGGGCTGGGAGGTCCGCCAGGACAGAATAACAGCTGTAGCAGAAGATGATCAGATTTTTGCCACTGACTCCGGAGTTCAGATCCAGGGTGTCCCTCGAGATATTCAGCTGGCAAACTTTCAGTCCCCCCCAGAACCAACTTCTAAGGTCGATAAGCTGGTGAACCTGGACTCTAATAGCGTTGAAAGATCAACTGTTCCTTTGGTGCAGGTTGTTGATGATACAACAGTGCCAGGACAAGATTGGCTTGAGTTTGAGGCAATGAATTCTGTTTCTGGCCCAGCTCCAGCTGATGAAATAGTTGCCGGAAACAACTATTATGTCCAGGTTGGCGGAAATGAATTGCTTCATGTAGCTGCTGGGGGTAATGCGGTACTGATAACTGTCGGTGGCAATGATTACAATTTAAGGTGGGATGGTGATAGATTTTTGCTGCATGACCCAGCTACTCCTCCCACTTTTCCTCTTCATGGGGAACGGGCATCTGAAAATGGCATAAATGTTAAAGAGGTATTCCAAAGCCGGGATCCATTTTTTGCAATGTTTTCCTTCTGGGACGCCAACGCGGATGAACCATTACCTGATTCACGATATGCCTACCAGACAACCATGAAGGTTTATGACGCTAATGGTTCTGCATATAATCTGACTACCTATTTCGATCCTGTTCGTGATCCGGATGTTAGAGAAGGATCAGGAGGTGACAAATACTGGGAGTACATGGTCACGGTCAATCCAGCAAACGACAATAGGGTAGGAATGGAAAATTCAGCCCAAAGGGGGATACTGATGATGGGCACCATGACCTACAACGCCTCTGGAGACCTTATAGGTCAAAGTGCGTTTACTCTGAATGCTCCTGATCCCGCCCTTGCCGGAACGGGTCACCCTCAGGAAAACCCATTTGCCAATGCCGGGGATCTTCGAAGCTGGACTCCTGCAAACTTTTCACAAAACGGATATCCAGTTCTTACACCTAACTTTTTAAGAGAGAATAATGCCAGCTATACTGACGCGGACGATTCAAGGAATATTGAGATGAATTTCGGCCTGCGAAATAAAGCTGGATCATGGACAACTCCATCTTCAGTACAGGAAGATATCGCTGGTACGCTCACGGATGTTTCCTACAATGCTTCGCAACTGGCATCCCAGGGAGTAGTAGGATCGTTTAATAAAGATTTAATCCCCAATATGCAGGATAGAGAACGAAGTGCTCTTTCCAGTACCCACTACAGTTCAGCATCGACAACACTTTTTCAAGGACAGGATGGGTATACCGCAGGCTTTCTGCAGAACATATCCATTGACAGGGACGGTGTGCTTACCGGCAGGTATTCCAATGGACAGGTCCTTGAGCTTTATGCTTTGACCCTGGCTGATTTCAATAACAAATGGGGATTAAGGCGGGAAGGAGGGAACCTGTTTACTGAAACCAGAAATTCCGGCCCGGCCATTACCGGTCTGGCAGGAACCGGAAGCCTGGGATCGATATCAGCCAATTCTCTGGAGATGTCCAATGTTGACCTGGCTACTGAATTTGTGAAGATGATCACCACGGAAAAGGGCTTTCAGGCCAATTCCAAGACCATCACCACCACGGACCAGATGCTAACGGTTCTTATTCAGATGAAGAGGTAGAGCTGACCCGGAGTTAAGCAATAAACAGTCTGGTTGATAGTTTCAAAAAAAAGAAAGGACCACCTCCCTGGTGGTCCTTTCTTTTTGGGATAATTTGATTACAGGCTTTTGTTCAGAAACAGTCCCAGCATTTTTTCAATGGAAGCAGCCAGGTCAAGAATTTCATCGGGAGGAATTTTTCTGATGATTTTTTCGTTGTCAGGGTTGACAACAGTAACCTGAACCTGGTCGCTATTCTGATGAATTCTGAATTCCAGCTTCACTCCCATGGAATGCACGTATTCCCTTACAGAGTTTACAGCACTGAGCAGTTTGTCCTGATCATGCTCATCCAGGGATTGTTTCAGCCGGTTTTCACTAATATTGGTGACTGATGAAGCTTTGATTCTGGAGCTGTCCTGTTCCCGAATCAGGGGGACAGTCATTTGCCTTTCAAGCCCTGATGATGTTTCTGCAATTTTCATTTTCCCACCGCCTTGTCTGGAGTTTAGTTCTCCAACCATTTGATTCATATTTGTATGCAGTGAATTTATCGGATACCGGTAGAAAAAGTTTAGGCCTGCAGAGTGGTTTTTCAATAAATAAAGATGCTGATAATAACTGCGGGACTGGCCATGCCGAGTCGAAAGGAGTCGATTTCAGCTCCAGGACACGGTGCCTTTGGGGTAATTGAAATAAAACCGGGGACTGTGAAGGGTTTCAACTACCTTGAAGGACTTTCCTGCGATACTGATGATGGTTCCGGGGTAGGCTGTATTCTTGATCAGAACATAGTATTTTGAAACACTTTCTTCTGAAATTCCTCTTTCCTCAATTATCCTGTCCATTCTTTCAATACGGTTCTGAATGGAGTTATAAGTGTCCATCAGTTCCCTGGCACGGTTCTTCTGTTCCGGGCTCAGGCCCCCTGCTTTGTTTTCCATGGCCTGTTTTACAAGCATGTCCTTAATTTCCTTATGATGCATGATCAGTTTCTTCTTCTCAGCAATCAGCTTTTCCAGCTTTCCGGGGTTGTGCCCCACATAAACTTCGGTCCTGATTCCGTATTCTGAGCCTATCTGGGACACTTCCACGCAGTTTCCCGCCTTCAATACCCCGCCCATGACAATTCCCTCTCCACTTGAGAGGATGTTTCCTTCAGTGCTGATCCTGCAGTTGGTCAGGTTGCTGGAAAAAACTACATTGCCCCCGGCTTCGATAACCGCGTTTTCAGCAAACCTGCAGCGAAAAATTCCTCCAGCCCTTATTCTTCCTCCATTTTTCATCACCACGCCGTAACTGACCTCAACATTGCCCCCGGCCTCAATCCTTGCCTCCTCAACATTGCCCATGATCAGGACATGCTCAGGGCATTTCACGCTGAAGCCCTCCTTGACCGATCCTGTTATCTGCACAGAACCGGATTCAAGCTTGATGTTGCCGGTTGAATAATCAACATCGCTGTTGATTCTCGTAAAATCAAGAACTGAAAGACTGCTTCCTTCAAAGACAACCATGCCCGGGGCCAGGGCCGTGATATGTCCCTTAGAATCAATTTCCACGTTTTTTCCCGGAGACACGCCTGCTTCGATGCCCTGTTCTGCTGAAATAGCCTTTCCAAAAACGTCTAGTCCGTCTTGTCCCGGTACTGGCGGGTGAATCATGCCCAGCAAGGTCCCGGCCTTGACGGATTTAAAGATGCTCTGCTCCCGGAAGTCAATTTTGGCGGCCAAGTCAGAATCATCAATATCCGGAGGCCGGATCACCTCTGAAGGTTCAAAGTATCCGTCCCTTCCGTTTTGAGCCTCGCGGCCTTTGGCAACAATGGTAATTTGAGGAGTCCCTGTCTTACTGGACTTTTCAAGGCCGTGCTTTATGGCTTCAAGGTCGATGCTGTCCTTGATCTGCATTTCTTCCAGGCTCTGGATCATCATCTCCATGGTAATGGGTCTGCCGTAAAAATCAGAATGAAAAAGGACGCTGGTAATCTTAATCCTGTCTGAACTGAGGCGGAACAGGGGCTTAAGGCTGAGCTCAGATTCAGATATGAATACCTGGGCGTAACCTCTGGCCAGGACTTTGTTTGTTTCCTTGTCCAGTACACAGCCTTTTCCAAGCTTAAAGCCTGCAGTATTCTGAGATGATCCTGGAAGAATCTCCTGATTGAAGACATCCCTGCCGGGTATATCTTTGGCCAGTTTTTCCAGTGTTCCCAGAACCATGCCTTTAAAGACAGGGAAATCCGGATTGCCCTTAAGACGGAAGAAATCATCTCCCTTTCTTTTCGGGGCGACACCTTTAAGAACCGTCATTCCGGTTATATCGCTATTTGAAGCTGCCTTGGCCACGACTTGATGTATCAGGTCATGATCGAGTTCAATTCTGACCCCGATTTTTTTAAGCTGGGAGATGACCTGTTTTTCAGTCAGTGATGACCATCTGCCGGAAGAAGGGGTAAAGCTTTTGACTGCAACACCCAGTCCGCCGTCCACAACATGCAGTTCAATATTTGACTGACTCAGAAACATGTCTATCTCCAGCCCCAGTCAATATCCATATCAGAGGGGGCTTCCATG
>PWNK01000143.1 GCA_003557865.1 Desulfonatronovibrio sp. | reverse complement strand
GGAGATTGATCCCAGGATAAAGGTGGAGTGCATTTTTGCCCCGCCGGATCCCCATCCTGAGTACATGTACTGTAAATGGCAATTCTATCTCAATGATTAGATCAGCTGGTGCAGAAAAAATCAATTGTGGGGTTGAGGATAACAAGCTCAAGTTTATTTGCTCTGCCGCATTCGTTTTTTGAAGATTTTCCGAACTAGGTGTGGTTTTTGAAGGCATTGGTCAGGCCTTGCTCTTTGCCCGCGATTATTTTCAGAAAAGTCGTTCTGCATTCATTGACTCCCATCTTAAGGACTGCCGACATATCCTTGAGCTTCCTGTTACCAGGGAACAGCACTCAGCAATTCTTCAGGAACTGAGCCCGGTTCAGCGCTCTATTGTCGAGTCCCCCCGGAGTCGGAACATGCTTGTAACAGCCGGTCCCGGATCAGGTAAAACCAGGACTATTGTGCACAGGATCACCTATCTGGCCAGAGTGCTCAGGGTCCGACCAGCCAGGATTCTGGCGGTGGGAGCATTACGCGTTTCTGACAACTGAAAAAAATGATGTGTTTGTCACAGCTTTTTTTGGGGTTAAAAGCGGTTTATCATGGCTTTGCACGGGGACTGTCCCCTATCTGGTTGTCAGAAACGCGTAATGCTCCCCTGGCGGTGGCCTTCAATCGCCATGCGCTTACCGATTTTCGCCGTCGTCTTCAGGATCTGCAGGAATCTGGCGCTTGGGGCATCCGACTCCTGGCATGTGCCTCTTTTTCAGGTGGTCTGGCAGATGCCGTTGTCATGAAGTCCAGCAATCAGAAAGGCTCTGCCACCAGCAGGGATACTATCAGAAAATAATCAAGGGAAGGTGAATCATGGGTTATAAAAGCACCAGAGAGTGCCTGAGGGCACTGGAGGCCAGAAAAGAGCTGATCACCATAAGCCGGGAGGTTGATCCGTATATTGAGGCAGGCGCGATCCAGCGCAGGGTGTTTCAAAACAAGGGACCTGCCCTGGTGTTCACCAATGTCAAAGGGACTTCATTTCCCATGGCGGCCAACATTTTCGGGACTATGGACAGGGCCAGGTTCATTTTCAGGGATACCCTGGAAACCCTGGACAAGCTCTTCAAGCTCAAGATAGATCCGCTTCTGTTTTTGAAGACCCCGTGGAGATACCTGGATGTCCTGCCAATGCTGGCCAGAGTCATGCCCGCAAGAACCAGAAAAGGACCTCTGCTCCAGAGTCAAACCCGTATGGACAAGCTTCCGGCACTGGTCTCCTGGCCCATGGACGGGGGAGCATACGTGACCCTGCCTCAGGTTTATACCGAAAATCCCGCCAGACCCGGAGTCATGAACTCCAATATTGGCATGTACAGAGTGCAGCTTACGGGAAATGACTTTGTCCTGAACAAGGAAGCTGGCCTGCATTACCAGATTCACAGGGGCATAGGTCATCACCATCAGCTGGCCATTGAGAAGGGCGAGCCCCTGAAGGTCAACGTATTTATCGGAGGGCCTCCGGCCATGACCCTTGCAGCAGTCATGCCTCTTCCGGAAAATGTTCCGGAAATGGTTTTTGCGGGCGCTCTGGCCGGACACAGAATAAGGATGGTCATGGCCGCAAACGGCCTTCCAGCGCCTGCCGAGGCTGATTTTTGTATCTCAGGAATCATTGACGCTGCAAAGGAAAAGCTCGAAGGCCCTTTTGGGGACCATCTCGGGTATTACAGTCTGAAGCATGATTTTCCCGTTCTGAAAGTGCAGGCAGTTCATCACCGTCTGGATGCGGTATGGCCGTTTACTACAGTTGGCAGGCCGCCGCAGGAGGATACTGTCTTTGGCACACTGATACATGAACTTACCCATATGCTTATTCCCACAGTATTCAGCGGAGTTCGCGAAGTCCACGCCGTGGATGCCGCCGGGGTGCATCCGCTGCTTCTGGCTGTGGGCCGAGAGAGCTATGTGCCCTTTGCCAGGGAAAGACAGCCTCAGGAACTTCTGACCTGTGCCATGAACCTTCTGGGCCAAAGCCAGACTTCATTGTCCAAATACCTGATTATTGCCGCCTGTGAAGACGATCCTGACATTTCAGCCAAACGCATTCCCGCTTTTTTCAATCACGTACTGAAAAGACTGGATTTTTCCAGGGATCTGCATTTCATTACCAGAACCACCATGGATACCCTGGATTATTCCGGGATAAGCCTCAACCAGGGTTCTAAGCTGATCATGGCCGCAGCAGGAAGGGTCAAAAGGGAGCTTGGAGTCAAGCTTCCTCAAGAACTGGACCCGGGGGATGAGTTTTCCCAGGTCAGATTCATGGCTCCCGGGATCATGGCTTTGCAGGGACCTAAAAACAGTCAGCAAAGAGACAGCCATGATCCGCTTATGTCTGAACTGGGCAAAAAACTGGATGCTGTCAATGGAATGGAAAAGTTTCCTGTGGTGGTTGTTGTGGATGACGCCGGTTTCACCACTTCCAGCTGGAACAATTTTTTGTGGGTGGTGTTCACCAGATCAGATCCGGCCACGGATATTTACGGTATAGGCGAGTTTGTAAACTGCAAGCATTTCGGGGCATCCAAGGGGATAATCATTGATGCCAGGCTTAAGCCATACCATCCACCTGTTCTTGAGGACGATCCGGAAGTGGAGAGAAAGGTGGACAGCCTGGGGCAGAGGGGCGGTCCGCTTTACGGGGTAATTTAATCCCAGCCTGCGCCTTGCTTTTTCTGAAGCACTCAGGACACTCCAGCACAATTTGAAAAAATAAACACACAAGGCAGCCGGTTGAACCGGCTCAGGAGGCATAAATGGCTGAAACCAACTATACAGTTAACAGGCAGTTCCTGAAGGATTCCCTGCGCAAGAGAACCGATTTTTCCGTGACCGACCAGAACAGAGGAGTACCGGCTCCGCCTATTCAGAAGCCTTTTGACCCCGGAGCACCAAGAATCAAGCTGGCCGGATCTGAAAAGTGGACAAAAGTTATCAGGAACGCGAACCTGGACACATTGGTGTCCAGCCGCAAAAGCCGGAGAAATTACGCAAAGGAAGCCCTGCGCTTTGAGGAGCTTTCCTTTCTGCTCTGGGCCACCCAGGGGGTTCGCAAAATGGCCGGTCCCGGAACGGCTTACAGGACAGTGCCTTCTGCCGGGGCCAGGCACAGCCTTGAAACCTATGTTGCGGTCTTAAATGTTGAAGGTCTTAACCCGGGACTTTACCGGTTTTTGCCTTTAAGCAGTGAACTGCTCTTCATCAGGGAGCTTCCCGATGCTCAACTTTCGCTTTCTGACGCGGCTTTTGGGCAGAAATTTGTGGGCAGCGGGGCGGCAACATTCATCTGGTCCTGTGTTCCCTATCGCATGGAGTGGCGTTACGGTCCCACGGCATACAGGGTGATTCTCTTGGATGCCGGTCATGTCTGCCAGAATCTGTACCTGGCCTGTGAAGCTCTGGGGGCCGGGACATGTGCCGTGGCCGCCTATGACCAGGAAGCCATGGACGATTTGCTGGGGCTCGATGGCCAGGACGAGTTTGTCATTTATCTGGCCCCTGTCGGCAGGGCTAAGGTTCACCTCAATGGCGGCGAATAGTATTCGAGCCTTTCTGATGTGAGAGATGAGATAACCATGCGGGTTAACAGGAAGATCACTGTTTTAGACTCAGAAATCGAGCTGCGTTCTGTCCGGGCCTCTGGTCCAGGCGGACAGAAGGTGAACAAGGTTTCTTCAGCAGTGCACCTGTTTTTTGACGTCAAAGCCTCTTCTTTGCCTGATGAGTGCAAGGCAAGGCTTCTCAACATGCAGGACAGGCGGATCACGGCTGACGGTGTGGTGGTGATCAAGGCCGCAAGGTTCAGGACCAGGGAAAAAAACAGGCAGGACGCCCTGGACAGGCTGAGGCAGCTGATCAGCCACGCAGCCAGGGAAAGGAAGTCGCGCAAGAAAACCCGGCCCACCCTTGCTTCAAGGCAGAAGCGACTTCAGAGCAAGAGCAGAAGAAGCAGGATCAAGAAGCTGAGAAAGCCGGTTGCTGCTGAGACTTGATCGAGCTAATAAAGAAATGGTTTTCCAGTCATAACTATTCACCACGCCTTGCACAAAACTCAAAAGACTGGAGCCTGGCCGGGTTTCGAAATGTTGCATTGTTTGACCGTCGACGGCTCCGATAGGCAAAAACAGAACTTGTTTTATTAAACCCAAAAAATACAGGTTTTGTCTTACGGAGCCGCGACAGGAAGTTTTGCAACATAAGAAAACCGGCCAGGCTCCAGGATAAATTATGGTGAGCAGTTACTTCCAGTCTTGTTTCACAGTGGAG
>PWNK01000110.1 GCA_003557865.1 Desulfonatronovibrio sp. | reverse complement strand
ACATCACACATCAAAGAAACATCAAACTGCTGGGGGGGATGGCGGCCAAAATGCCTTTAACCGCCCTGCTCTTCCTCAGCGGGGGCATGATGCTGGCCGGAATTCCTCCTTTCAGCAGCTTTGCCGCTGAAGTCGTAATGTTCGCCGGGATATTCGAGCGTGGAGACACCTTCGGCCTGGTCATGGGCATCATCGGTCTGCTGGCCATCCTGCTGACCATATCCTACGCGGTTCATTTCACCAGGGTCATATTTTTTGGTCCTCTTCCTGAAAACATCGCCAGGGATGATCATATCAAGGATCCTCCGTGGACCATGACTGTGCCTATCCTGATCATCATTCTGGTGTCAGCGGCTCTGGGCATTTATCCCTCACTGGTGATGGAGCTTTTTGAACCGGTTATCAGCGCCGCAGTGGCCAACATGTAGCACAGGTTTTCAAACCCGGACCAGAGCATGAACAGCAGATACTGCATAACAGATATTAACTCTAAATCTTGAGAAGGGTATAAATATGGATACTCAGCTAGCGTGGCTCTGCCTGATCTTTCCTTTCATCGGCGTTCTGGTGACGCCGATCCTGGCCCGCGTCAGCACCCCTGTCATGAATTACGGAGCAGTCTTTTTTTCCTTTCTGGCCGCTGTTTGCGCGGTCATGATGCTCCCCCTGCTGTTTTCCGCGGAAACGCTCCCCCTGGAGTCCACGTTTGTCTGGCTGCATACCCCCATAACCGTCAGCTTCGGAGTTTTGCTGGATCCCCTGAGTATAATCGTGACCAACGTTGTCGCGGTAATCAGCTTTTTCATCATGATCTACTGTCTTGGATACATGAAAGGCGATCCGTCCATAATGCGTTTCTGGATGCTGATGAACGCCTTTATCGGCAGCATGCTGCTCCTGGTCCTGGCCAACAACCTGATCATCATCTTCATCGGATGGAAGCTGGTAGGTCTTTGCAGTTACGGATTGATCGGTTTTTATTACCGGGATGAGAAAAAATACTGGATAGGCGGTCCGGCCCCCTTCGCCTTTGACAAGCCCTCAGCCTGCGGAGTCAAGGCCTTTATCGTCACCAGCGTCGGGGACATGCTCATGCTTGGCGGCATATTGATCATGTACTACTATTCCGGAACATTCAACGTCCTGGAACTTTACCAGACCGCGCCTGAATGGATACCGGCCATGGCTGCCACCCCGGGAATGATAATTTTGGTCAGCATCCTGCTTATAGCGGGACCCATGGGCAAATCCGCCCAGTTCCCCTTTCAGGAATGGCTTCCTGAAGCCATGTCCGGCCCTGGTCCGGTTTCCGCCCTCATCCACGCGGCTACCATGGTCAAGAGCGGTGTTTTCCTCATTGCCAGGTTCATCCCCATTTTTTACTACGGCTACTGGATGGCCGGTGTAGAAGAGGCCATGTATTTCTTCCTCATCGTGGCCTGGGTCGGGGCCATAACCGCCTTTCTTGCCGCCAGTCAGGGCCTTGTGGCCACCGAGCTGAAAAAAATCCTGGCCTACTCTACTGTCAGCCAGATCGGATACATGATGCTGGCCCTGGGTGTCGCCGGGTTCAGCCAGGAAATCCTGGTCAAGGGATATATGGCCGGCACCTTTCATCTTATGAGTCACGCCATGTTCAAGGCCTGCCTCTTTCTCTGCGCTGGTACCGTGATCCATGCGGCCCACTCTTTGTATACCAGTGACATGGGCGCCTTGCGCAAATATCTCCCCTATACCTGGATATTCATGGGTCTGGCCACCCTGTCCCTCATCGGCGTACCGCCCCTTCCAGGCTTCTGGAGCAAGGAAGCGGTGCTGGTGGCCACTCTGGAGTCACACCACTACATGCTGTTCGCCATAGCCCTGATTTCGGTGGTATTTACCGCCTTTTACTCCACCCGATACTTCGCCATGATTTTTCACGGCAGGCCCAGCAGGCATATCCGCATGGAGACCAGCAAACCCCATCATCACGTGGGCGAGGGCTACAGACCCCAGACCTTTGCCTGCGGCGCCCTGGCAGTGGGGATCGTCACCTTCGGGCTTTTGGGAGTCAAGGCGGAACACGCCCTGTATGACCTCTTCAAAATCCAGCTGGTCACCGATCTCGGCCTGGCCACTGTTGAACACGTTTACGCTTATCCCAAAATAATGGTGGTCTTTATGTCCATCGGCAGCGTCCTTCTGGGCGCGGTGCCTGCTTACTTCTTTTACTTCTCAGGTCGATGGGATCCTGACGCCGTTTACAGAAGTTCCAGGCTGGTTCAGATGGTGCACGCTTTCCTCTGGAACAGGTGGTACATCAATCACCTGTACACCTTCATTTTTGTTCGCGGATTCATGGGAATGGCTCGAATAGTGGCGGATATTATCGAAGAAACAGTTGACGCCCTGGTCCAGAGAAAAATGCCCGGGGGAATTATGAAAATATCCAGGGGAACTGTCTGGTTTGACCAGCGGGCCATTGACGGGGTGGTGGACGGAACGGCCTATAACGTGGTCAATTCAGGCCAGCTTCTTTCCAGGATACAGACCGGAAGAATACAGGAGTACCTGGCCCTGGCTGTGATCATCGCCCTGACGGTATGCGGAATCTTATGGCTGTCATGATCAACAGCAGGTTAAACTTTTAATTGATATCCATTGATGCAAGAAACATTCATAAACCGATTGCCGGAGTAGCCGACCATGCTTAACACAGGTTTTCCAGTGCTCAGCACCCTGATCTTTTTTCCACTGATAGCGGCGGTGGTGCTCTTCTTTCTCAGAGGCGAGCAGACCATCCGGGTTTTTACATTGGTGGTAAGTTTAATTGAATGCATCCTGGTCCTGCCCTTGCTGAGATTCGATACTACAACGGCCAACTTCCAGTTCGTGGAAAAAATCGCCTGGGTGGAAAGCTGGAATATCCATTATTATCTGGGCATTGACGGCATCAGTGTTTTGATGATCATCCTGACGGTGCTGCTTCTGCCCATATGTGTCTTATGCTCATGGAATTATATAGGCAAAAGGGTCAAGGAGTTTCATTTCTGCCTGCTGCTCATGACCACCGCCTGCGTGGGGATATTCAGTGCTCTGGACTTTGTACTTTTCTATATTTTCTGGGAAGCAATGCTCATTCCCATGTACCTGCTCATCGCGGTCTGGGGCGGACCCCAAAGACGCTACGCCTCCCTTAAGTTCTTCATATACACCCTGACCGGAAGCACGCTCTTTCTGGCGGCCATTGTGGCCTTCTTCATCAATACCGGGACCTTCTCCATACCCGAACTCATGGAGCACAGGTACACCTTCCAGTTCCAGATCTGGACCTTCCTGGCCATGTCCCTGGCCTTTGCCATCAAGGTCCCCATGTTCCCTTTTCATACCTGGCTTCCCGCGGCTCACGTCGAGGCCCCCACTGCCGGCAGTGTGCTTCTGGCCTCCATCTTGCTGAAAATGGGCACCTACGGCTTTCTCCGCTTCTGCCTGCCCATCACCCCTGCAGCCAGTGATTTCTTTGCCCCGCTCATGATCACCCTGGCTGTAATTTCAATTATTTATGGATCTTTTGTGGCTCTGGGACAGTCGGACATGAAAAAGCTCATTGCCTACTCCTCAGTAGCTCACATGGGGTTTGTCACCCTGGGTATATTTGTCTTTATTTCCCGGGGAATCGAAGGGGCGATAATGCACATGGTCAACCACGGAATTATCACCGGGGCCATGTTTTTGATGGTCGGCCTGATCTACGAGCGCAGCCACAGCCGCGAAATCGCGGACAACGCCGGCCTGAGCAGACATTTGCCAATTTATACCAGCTTTTTGCTGCTCTTCACCCTGGCCGCCTTCGGATTTCCAGGGACCAACGGATTTTTCAGCAAGCTGCTGGTTCTGATCGGGGTCTTTGAATCCAGCTACGTGCTTGGGGTATTGTTTGTTTTCGGCCTGATCCTCGGACTGGCTTACCTTATCCGCCTGCTGCTCAACGTCGGTTGGGGCACTCCCCGTAAGGGAGAAGGCTGGCAGGATATGAACATCAGGGAATGGTTGTACCTGGTTCCTCTGGGTCTGCTGGTAATCTATCTTGGGGTGGCTCCGGGAAGGGCCATGAGTTTTATCCAGCCGTCCATTGAAAATCTGATGAACAATTTTGAAATCGAAAGACATATCAGATTTGAACCCCCGCCCCAGCCGGGCCCCATACTCTCATCAACAGACAACATCCTGGTATATGAGTATGAAACAGGCCATGAGATCCGGCTGACAGGCCTTGAACTGGCTGAATTGCGCGACAGCTTGTCCCAAAACACGAGATAATCAGAAACGGGTAGAAACCATCCCGGCAGGATAAAAGGAGAAAAGCCTTGCTTAACTT
>PWNK01000090.1 GCA_003557865.1 Desulfonatronovibrio sp. | reverse complement strand
TCTGGCTGAAAAAACAGGGGCTGCTGTCCAGATTCGCCGGGCTCAAATATTTCAATGTCTTCGGTCCCAATGAATATCACAAGGGGGACATGCAAAGCGTTGTCCGCAAGGCCTATTTTCAGATCAGGGACACAGGCCGGGTCACGCTCTTCAGGTCATACCATCCAGATTATGCTCACGGCGAGCAGCAGCGGGATTTCATCTATGTAAAGGACTGTCTTGAGGTCATGTTCTGGCTGCTGGAAAACAGGGAGATAAACGGCATCTTCAACCTGGGCAGCGGACAGGCCAGGACCTGGAACGACCTGGCTGGGGCGGTATTTCAGGCCATGAACATTCAACCGAACATTGAATACGTGGAAATGCCGGTCCAGTTAAGAGGTAAATACCAGTACTACACCCGCGCGCCCATGGACAAGCTCTCCAGTGCCGGCTGTCCGGTCAGGTTTCGCTCCCTGGAAGAAGGGGTAGCTGATTACGTGCGCAATTACCTGGACAGGGAAGATCCTCATCTTGGTTAACCTGAAAAAGACCACCCTTATTCCAGTTTGCAATCAAGATGATCTTTATGTCCTTTATTATCAACTCTTTGGTAACGCTCTTCTTATCTGCGGAGATCTGCGCAATCAGCGGCTGATATTCTTTGCCTTTGATCTTATGGGATGCAAGAAGAAAGAAGATTTTCAGCCGCTGATCTCGCTGATTTACGCTGATTAATAATCATTTTGATAGCAATCTAGAATTAACTACTGAGCGGAGAGAAAATCTGGGTTACTGTCTGATCACTCTGGATGCAGGCCTTCTTCCCTGATTGATCAACCTGTCAGACATACTCGGGGTCAATAGCTGCCTGCCCGTTATTCAGGATAAGTTTGATATACTGAACAGTGGTGCTGTCCACAGGTACCAGGGGAAACTGCTTTTTACAGAAGTCGCAGCTGCCCATGGACGGTTCGGTAGGTGCCAGCAGAGGTACGTTTCTGCCGCAGTGAGGACATGGATAAAGCATAACCAGCTCCATGCCCACAGGCCGGACAGGGCTGGTAAATTCGCGTTCCGCCATCTGATCTTTCCTTTTCAATAATCACTTCTGAGCTTGATTCACCCGGCAGCAGGCCGGACAGCGCCTGCACGGCAGCCAACAGGCAAGTATTATCCTTGCCTCAATTCTTTGCGCTCAAGGGTCCAGCCGGAAATCAGACTTTCCCCGGTCATCTCTCTGGGCTTTTCCAGACCCAGCAGGTGGAGCATTGTAGGAGCGATATCCGCGAGTATCCCTTCCCGGCGCAGGTTAATCAAGCCCTGGTCGCTTATGAGTCGGATAGGCACTGGGTTGAGACTGTGGGCAGTTTTGACCTTGCCTGACTCATCCAGCATGTCTTCGGCGTTGCCGTGATCTGATGTCAAAATGACCGCTCCATTGCAATGAAGCATGGCTTCCACTGCCCTGCCCACGCACTGGTCAACAGCTTCACAGGCCTTTATGGTCGCCGGAACACTCCCGGAATGACCCACCATATCCAGGTTGGCGAAGTTGCAGATGTACACATCAAAGCTGCGGTCATTTATTTTTTGGACCAGAGTGTCCGTGACCCCGTATACGCTCATTTCCGGTTTGAGATCATAAGTGGGCACTTCTCTGGGAGAAGGGACAAGGATCCTTTTCTCTCCGGGAAAAGGCTCTTCTTCTCCGCCGTTAAAAAAATATGTAACGTGCGCATATTTTTCCGTTTCCGCTATGCGCAGCTGGGTCAGGCTGTTCCGGGAAATGACCTGACCGAGGATATTATCCATTTTTTCAGGCGGGAAAAGGACAGGAAGCCCGAAATCTTTATCATAACTGGTCATGGTCACTATTTTCAGTTCAGGCTTCTTTCGTCTTTGGAAAGAATTGAAATCCGGGTCATGCAGGGCTCTGGTCAGCTGCCTTGCCCGGTCCGCCCTGAAATTGAAAAATATGACCCCGTCCCCGTCTTCAAGGATACCCAGAGGTTCTCCGGCTTCATTAACCATGACCTGGGGGGGAACAAATTCATCAGTCACTCCCTGGGCATAGGCCTGTTTAATGCAGTGGACCGGGTCCAGTGATTTACTGCCCTCTCCCAGGGTCAGGGCGTCATAGGCAGCCATGGTTCTTTCCCATCTCTTGTCCCTGTCCATGGCATAATACCTGCCGGAAACAGAAACGATCCTGCCGGCCCTGATCTTTGCCAGATAATCCTGAAGCTCGGCCACAAACCCGGCCCCGCTCACAGGGGAGGTGTCCCGGCCGTCAAGAAAGCAGTGCACGAAAATATCTTCAACTTCCTTATCCCTGGCCATTTTCGCCAGGCTGTGCAGGTGATTCTGGAGACTGTGCACTCCACCATCGGAGACAAGTCCCATGAGATGGAGTCTCCCCTTGGGCCTGATATTCTCTAAAAGCCGGTTGAGATTTGGATTCCGGGAAAGATCGCTGTTTTCAATGGCCAGGTTGATCCGCATTATATCCTGATATACGATTCTTCCGGCGCCCATGTTCAGATGCCCTACTTCCGAGTTGCCCATCTGCCCCTGGGGAAGACCGACATGGGGTCCAAAACATTTCAAAATTGATCCTGGATATCTTTTTTCAATCCAATCCAGATTGGGGGTTCGGGCCTGACTTACAGCGTTGCCCGGTCCTTTGGGGGCATGTCCCCATCCGTCCAGGATGAGCAGAAGAAGGGGAGCAGGCTTATTATCAGACATTACTTCTCTCCAGTCGGCTTGGGTTCAATTATTCTGCCTCTGTTCCAGAATCCCTCGAGATTGTAGAACAACCGGGCTTCCTGGACAAAAACATGGACTATGACATCATTGAGGTCCAGGAGTATCCACTCTCCCTCCTTAAACCCTTCCATGCCCAGAAATTCAAGGTTGCCTTGCTTGATCCGTTCCAGCAGATAGTCGGCCAGAGCTCTGGCATGGCGCCTGCCATGGGCCGATGCCAGGACAATGCCTTCAAAGGCACCGCAGTAACTGCTGACATCCAGGAGCAACACGTCATGGGCTTTTTTCTCCCGGAGCAAGTCCCCCAGCTGGATCAGCTTGTCAATCAACCCATCCCCTGCTGATAAATTCTGAATCATTAACTGTCTAATATCCTTATGTGGTCAAAGGTTCTCCGGCAGCCAGGCCCGGTGTTCCTACACCAGCATGGCCTGGGGAGTTGAGAGTATCCTGCGGGCCAGTGCGCAGTCTTTTTCGATCTGTCTGACCAGTTCATCCACTCCGGAAAATTTAATCTCCGAACGCAGACGCTGAACAAAATGGACCTTTATGGACCGGTCATAAATATCGCGGCTGAAATCAAATATGTGCACTTCCACTGAGAGACATTCGTTGCCGAAAGTGGGGTTATACCCAATATTGGCCACAGCCGGCCTGACCTCTTCCTCAACTTCCGTCCAGACGGCGTAAACCCCGGTTCTTGGAAAAAGTTCATCCTTAAGAGTAATATTGGCCGTGGGGAATCCAAGCAGGGCCCCTCCCCTTTTTTTCCCGCTGATGACATTTCCATCAATGCCATAAAAACGCCCCAGAAGGGGACGGACATCCCAGACCCTTCCGCCTTCAACCAGATCCCTGATCCTGGTGGAACTGACAATGGCCCCGTCAACCATTACCGGAGAAAACTGCTCTACCAGAAATCCGTACTTTTCGCCCAGCTTTTTTAAAAGTAGAAAGTTGCCCTTGCGGCCCTTACCGAATGCATAGTCATAGCCAATGATCAGCTCTTTAACCTTGAGCAGCTTTACAAGGTATTCATATACAAATTCCTCTGGTTCCAGAGCAGCCAGCTGCCTGGTAAAAGGCAGACAGAGTGTGAAGTCGACCCCTAAAGAATCAATAAGTTCAAGCTTGTGCCCGGTCATGGTAATCAGGGGAGGACCTTTTTTATCCGAAAGCACCCTCTGGGGGTGCGGATCAAAGGTTATGACTGTGCTTGACAGGTTGAGCAGCTTTGCCCTTCGCTGGACCTTGGTGATAAGCTGCTGATGCCCGACATGGACACCGTCGAAATTGCCGATGGTCAGACAGGTGGAATCCACCCGGGAGGCTGGTATTTGGATATCTTTTGTAATCATGCCCTGGGAATTGTCCTGAAACTCTTGGACCGAATAATCTCTGCCGGGATGTAGTCCAGGCGGACTATATGCCCCCTGCTCACTAATCGTGACAGAGACGCACCTGTGTACATGAAAAGCTCTGGTTCATCAAGTATCACCATTTGGCGGCCCTGCTTGCAGGTTGCAATAAATTTTTTGTTACTATTCACCATAATCCTGGCCTGTCTGGGACTAAGGTTTCTTTTGCCTGCGAACTCCCTGTCGCGGTTTCGTAGGACAAACAATTTATTGGTCC
>PWNK01000045.1 GCA_003557865.1 Desulfonatronovibrio sp. | reverse complement strand
TCTGTGCGGATTACCCTGAACCGGCCGATGTCTGAAGAATTATCCGGCACGTTGTGTCCTTTTTTCTTGCCTGATGATTACCGAGTACATAATAAGTCAGGACAGGTTGATCAATCATAGTCAGAAAAAATCAAAAAATGAAGCGAAAACGATTCATTGTCAATGGCCGTGTGCAGGGGGTAGGATTCAGGCCCTTTGTCTTTCGTCTGGCCACCGAGCTTTCCCTTAAGGGCTGGGTATCCAATTCAGAACAGGGTGTGGTTGTGGAAGTCCAGGGCAGCGCAGACAACCTGGAAGCCTTCGGCCACAGGCTGATGAACAGCAAGCCCCCTCTGGCCAGAATTTTAAACATTCAAGTCACTGATCTTGAAAACCTGGACCATCCCGGGGAATTCAACATTGTTTCAAGCAGTTCCGGAGATGAACACCAGGTGCTAATCAGTCCGGACGCTGCGGTTTGCCCTGACTGTCAGAGGGAAATCCTGGATCCTGTTGACAGAAGATATCTCTATCCTTTTACCAACTGTACCAATTGCGGCCCCAGGCTGACCATCACCAGCTCCATTCCGTACGACCGGCCCATGACCTCCATGGCCTGTTTTGAAATGTGCCCTGACTGCCGGAAGGAATACCATAACCCCCTGGACCGCAGATTTCATGCCCAGCCCAACGCTTGTCCCGTCTGTGGTCCCGGTTACTGGCTGGCTGACAGGGAAGGCCGGGAACTGGCCAGGGGCAGGGAGTCAATTTCCAAAGCTGCCGAACTGCTTATTCTGGGTAAAATACTGGCTGTCAAAGGACTGGGAGGGTTTCACCTGGTATGCGATGCCGGCAGCAGCCCCAGCGTAGCCGAACTCAGGCAAAGAAAGAACAGGCCGGGAAAGTCTCTGGCGGTCATGGTCCAGGACATTGAAACCGCCAAAAAGGTGACGCGTATTGATCCAGTCCAGGAAAGCCTGCTCAGCGGTCAGGAACGGCCTATAGTTATTCTTCCGGTTAAAAACCCTTTTCCTCTCTCACCCCTGCTTTCTCCAGACACCGGGACCCTGGGAATAATGCTTCCTTACACCCCTTTCCATGTTGTTCTGTTTCAGCTGCTCAGGGAAAAACTGCCTTCAAAGACCCTGCCTGCCCTGGTAATGACTTCCGGAAATTTCAGTTCGGAGCCCATCTGCCTGGGCAACCGTGAAGCCATGAACCGTCTGAAAAACGTGGCCGACTTTTTTTTATTCCATGACCGGGACATCCTTATCCGCTGCGATGACTCGGTGGTTTTTTCCGTGGACAGGGGTCCGGTTTTCATGCGCCGGGCAAGAGGTTTTACACCTTCCCCTATTTTTCTCTCCCGCCCGGGCCCTTGTGTTCTTGGGGCAGGACCAGAACTGAAGAACACCATCTGCCTGACCAAAAATGATCAGGCCTATGTTTCCCAGCATGTGGGAGATCTGAAAAATCTAGAAACATATGATTTTTTTCTTGAAACCGTGCTGCACTTCCAGGACATCCTGAGAATCAGACCCGCGGCTGTTGTCCGGGATCTTCATCCCGACTACCTCAGCTCAAAATTCGCAAACCATGAGTCCGGACTGCCGGTTATTAAACTGCAGCACCACTATGCCCATATTTTCGCGGTCATGGCAGAAAACAGGTATCAGGGTCCATGCCTTGGAGTGGCCCTGGACGGTACAGGTCTCGGAGAGGATAATACACTGTGGGGAGGAGAGCTGCTTCTGGTGGACAATGCCAAGCTGACCACGCGCAGGCTGGGATCATTTACACCCGTTCCCCTGCCCGGGGGGGAGCAGGCCATAATCCAGCCCTGGCGGATAGCCTTTTCCTTTCTCCATCAGGCAGGGATTGATATTCATGACCATTTTCCCTGGCCGGATGAACTAAGGCGGAACTGCTCAATTGTCCGCCAGATGCTGGACAATAAGATCAACTCTCCGCTGTCCTCTGGCTGCGGCAGGCTTTTTGACGCTGTGGCCGCTCTGCTGGGTCTGGTTCAGACCATTGAATACGAGGGACAAGGAGCAATCCGGCTGGAAGCCATCCAGGATGCATCTGAAACTAAATATTATGAACCGGAATTCTTGAACCGGGACCAAATGACGGTTTTTAATACAGTGGCCCTTTTTGAAAGCATATTTTCAGACCTGGCATCAGGAACCGCCCCGGAAAAAATCAGCCGCCGCTTTCACCTGTCCCTTGCGCACGCTATTTGCAAATGGATTCATCTGGCATCCAGGAACACAGGCCTAAAAACAGTAGGCCTCAGCGGGGGGGTAATGCAGAACATGACCCTTTTCCAGATCCTGACTCAAATGTTGACCCAAAAAGGGTACAAACTCCTGGTACACACCCAGCTGCCTCCCAACGACGCCTGCGTTTCGCTGGGGCAGGCGGTTTACGGCCAGCTGCTGCTGAACCGGGGAAATCTGAAAAGCAATTGAACTGATTACAGGCTGTTATTAAATGTCCGGCTGTCATGCGCAAAAAAATGCCGTTGTCATAAACCTGACCAGGTTTGGAGATCTTATCCAGAGCCAGCCGGTGCTGGGCAGGTTAAAGGACCTTGGCTTCACCACCCATCTGGTCTGCCTGGATAATTTTCTGCAGGCCGCCCGCCTGCTGCAGGGAGCAGATCATATCCACCCTTTTCCAGGAGCCAGGCTTCTGGCTCTACTGGATTCCACCTGGCCCGGAGCGGTCCAGGAGTTCAAAAACTGGGTCCATAAATCTGCTGCCCTGGGCAGGTTTGATCTGGCGGTCAACCTGACCCCGTCCTTAAGCTCAAGGCTTCTCTGCTGGCAGTATCAGACACCTGAGAACAGAGGTTTTTTTCTGGATGAAATGGGCTTTGGCTGCTATTCAGGGAGCTGGGCTGCCTTTTTGCAGGCTTCCTCCGCCCACAGGGGCTGCAGTCCCTTTAATATCGTAGACCTGTTTGTCCGGGCGGCGCACCTTGGCCCGGACAAGGTCAGGCTGAAGATTAACAGGCCTTCCAAAAATAGAATTTCAGATATGAGAAGTTTGCTGGTTCAGGAATCCGGAGGTTCGGATTATTCGGGTTTCATAGCTTTTCAGCTCGGAGCCAGCGATGATAAACGGCGCTGGCCTGTAGAATACTTCGCACTCCTGGGAGACATGCTCTGCCGAGACCTGAACCTGTGCCCGGTTCTTCTGGGAAGCCCCGGGGAAAAACAACTGGCTGAAAAATACCGGATCCTGGCCAGAACCGGTTACGCGGACCTGACCGGCAGGACCGACCTTGAAGAACTCTCCGCGGCCCTTTGCTCCTGTTCACTTCTGGTGACCAATGACACAGGCACAATGCACCTTGCGGCAGGTCTGGGAGTCAAAAGCCTGGCTTTTTTCCTGGCCACGGCCCAGCCCTGGGATACAGGGCCGTATCTGGACAACTGTCTTTGTTTGGAGCCGGGAGTCGACTGCCATCCGTGCTCTTTTTCCCACAGGTGCCAAACCGGGCTGCACTGCAGAAAGATCATTACTCCCCAGCTGGTATACCAGGCCGCTCAGGACTTTCTTTCCAGAGGGCAGTGGCCGGAGATTGAGACTTCTCAGGCCAGGATCAGGCTTACTGTTTTAAAAGACAACCTTTTCTCCCTGAAGCCTCTCAACTCGCGGGCCATGGACAGCCATTCCCGCTGGATGCAGCTCCAGAAGCATTTTTTCCGACTTTTTCTGGATAAAAACGATATTTCCCCGCCCTTGAAACTGCAAAAACCGGATGAGGAGTTCAGCCTGGAAATAGTTGAACATATGAGCAGGCTTGCCTCCATACTTGAACTTGCCGGTCAGCAGGCCGTGGTGCTCAACAGAACCGCTCCTCCATCAATGAAGAAAAAGTTCCTGTCAACATGGCAGCGCCTCAGCCACGAACTTTCCCAGAGTCCTTACATTCCCGTGCTGGGCCTTTTGTGGACCTATCAGACTCAAGCCAGCTCAGCAGACCTGATGGGCATTTCAAAGCTGTGTTCCGCCTATTCTGATCTGTTTCAGGGCATAAGCCATTATCTCAGAAATTAGTTTTCCTCAGAACAACTATGCACCTCTTCACAATTTTGGCACGCTAATTGAATATCCTGAAGCAGGACAGCAGCTTAAAGAAAAAAATTCACATTTCAAATCAAGTCCCTTGAAAGCAAATAGTTCTCTGTACCTTCTCAATGGTTCCCGGCAATGGAACCAAAAGAAAACACCTGGACCCCGGCGCAGGCCGGGGTCCAGGACAGCACGAAATACCGAGGAAAGGCTGCCCGGTCTTATTTCGAAGATACATAGTTCTTTAGCAACATGTTGTGTTTACTGGCAATTTCCATAGTTCTACATATCCGGAACCTTAACAGCTATAATCACTTGATTTCTTTACCTTTAACTTTTTACCCAGTTAAATACTGCCTC
>PWNK01000061.1 GCA_003557865.1 Desulfonatronovibrio sp. | reverse complement strand
CTCATGAAACAAGACTCAAACCCTGCGGCCCGAAAGATTATGAATAGTATCAGAGACGGACGCCTGTACCTGGGTTCGCATTTTTTCCTGGACGGAAAAGATATTGAAGAGGTTTTAAAGGTCAAGGCCGCCTTTACCCTCGGGCTGTCATTTCTGTGCGCAAAAGGGGGAATATCATTAGACAAGCTTAAAACAATCTATATAGCAGGCGCCATGGGGAAGCATGCCAGGGCCCGGGATCTGGAAACACTGGGGTTTTTCCCTCCAGGATCATACCTCAAGATGCGGGTGCTGGGGAACACATCCCTGCTGGGGGCCTTGCTTCTGGCCCGGAATATGAAATGCAGAGACATGAACTTAAGTCAAGCCGGACTTGTACAGACTTTAAACCTGGGAACAAGACAGGATTACCTGGCACAGGAATTTGGCCGGCACATGATTTTTCAGTATCCGGGATGATTTTGGGACAAGACAGTCAAATATCTGCCCGGCAAGAGCTGGATTTTTACGACCTTGGCCTGAAAGATTACAACCAGGCCCTGGCTGTTCAGCTCCATAGCGTACAGCATGTCCTGGCCGGGGGCAGGGAAAGGGTCTTTCTTCTTGAGCATTACCCGGTCATAACCCTGGGCAGAAATGGATGCACCAGGAATCTCCTGACTGACCAGGACCTGCTCAGGTCAAAAGGAATTCAGCTGGCCAGCTCCTCCAGGGGAGGGGATATCACCTGTCATTTTCCCGGTCAGCTGGTGGTTTATCCCATATTGAGGGTGGAAAAGAGGCCCGGCGGGCTTAAGGTATTTTTTCAGGCCATGGAACAGGTGGTGATTAATCTTTTGTCCGGCATGGGAATAGATGCCGGAAGAGTCCAGGGACGAACAGGGGTGTTCACCTCCAGGGGAAAAATCGCCTCCATGGGCTTTGCCGTCAAAAAATGGATTTCATACCATGGGCTGGCTTTAAATGTCCAAAAGGACCTCGGTCTCTTTGAACACATCAATCCCTGCGGAATGAATCAAATCAAAATGACTTCCATCCATCAGGAATTATGTTCGGAAAAGCCTGATATGCACTGCCTGAAACAGGATTTTTGCGCTCAGTTTCTCAGGCTGTTCGGCAAGCAGTAGATTCAAGCCCAAAACAGGTGGTTTGCCCCACTTTTTCCCAGACAGCAGGGAAAAGCTGTGCTCATGGTGACCAGAACATGACCTGTTCCGTGTTTCAATACGTACGCCCGCATGCCTTCGGCGAAAGCATTGACTGCCGGGTCTATCCAACAATGAATTTGATCAAAAACAGTCCGGCCACCAGCAGAACCGGAATGGTCAGGTCACTAAACCTGCCGCTGAATATTTTTATTGCCGCGTAGGCGATAAAACCGAATCCAATGCCGGTGGCGATGGAAAAGGTCAGGGGCATGGCCAGAACAGTGACAATGGCCGGAACATATTCCGTGATATCATTCCAGTTGATATCCATGAGATTCCTGGCCATTATGCAGGCCACAAAAACCAGAGCAGGAGCCGTGGCATAGGCTGGAATGGCCCCGGCCAGGGGAGCAAGGAAGAGACACAGCAGGAAAAGAACCGCCACAACAACCGCGGTCAATCCTGTTCTTCCCCCGGCCTCCACACCGGCCAGGCTTTCTATGTAACTGGTAGTGGTTGAAGTACCCAGAGCCGCTCCGGCTACTGTGGCCGAACTGTCAGAGACGAGGGCCTGTTTGAGCCTGGGAAGCCTGCCTTTTTCATCGAGCATTCCCGCTCCCTGGGTTACTCCCACCAGGGTCCCGGCGGTATCGAAGAGGTCAGTGAGCAGGAAGGTAAAAACCACGATGAGCACCCCCAGCTCCAGGGCGGCCATAATATCCATCTGCATGAAAGTTGGGGCTATGCTTGGAGGCAGGGACATGAGCCCCGGGGCCGGGGTGATTTTCAAAAGAACTCCGGTAAATGTCGCGGCCAGAATGCTGATCATGATGGCCCCCGGAATCTTGTGGTGGGTCAAACCGACCATGAGACCGAAAGCCAGCACAGCTATGATTACAGTAGGTTCGGTCAGGGAACCCACTGTAACCAGGGTTGCTGGATGGGCCACGATTATCCCGGCGTTTTTCAGCCCGATTATTGCCAGAAAGAAGCCGATGCCTCCGGCAATGGCCACCTTGAGCGTCCTGGGGATGCTGTTGATGAGCCATTCTCTGAAGGGCAGGATGCTTAAAATGAAAAAAAGAACACCTGAAATAAAGACCGCCCCCAGGGCTGTCTGCCAGGGGATACCCATGCCGATAACAACAGTATAGGCAAAGAAGGCGTTAAGCCCCATGCCCGGAGCCTGGGCAACCGGATAATTGGCGTAGAGACCCATGATCAGGGTGCCGATAAAGGCGGCCAGACAGGTGGCCACAAATACCGCGTCCCTGTCCATGCCCGCGTCAGCCAGGATGGAGGGGTTGACAAAAATAATATAAGCCATTGTCAGGAAAGTGGTTATTCCGGCAATGACTTCCCGCTTTACAGTGGTCTTGTTTTCGCTCAACCTGAAAAATGAATCCAGCATCTTTTTCTGCTCCTGATGAGTTTGGTAGGTATTAGTTCTCCAGTCACTGTCTTAAGACGATTCTAAAGCGGTCCCGGCATTTGGTTGGTGTCTGTCCCATCTTTATTACCGGGCATGGCCCCGGGCCATTGGATGATCAATCAACATGGGCGAATCACGGGGTGGCTGGGATGTGGACCGTATAGATTCACAATGCCCGGCTTCCAGGATTAAAGTTGATGAGAGTCCATAATCTCATTGCGCTTCAATTTCAAGCCGCAAGTTTGTCAGCCGGAATCAAGGTTGTAAGGGTGGATAAAGAGAGCAGGGGATAATGCAGGGTTGTTGGATGTGTCTCAGGAACATCGTTTCCCAGTGTTCCTTTGCGGTGGATGGACCAGCAAGGGAGGCTATGAGGCCGATTACCTGAACATGCTTCAATATTACAGGCGGGCCAGGACAATTAAAGTTGTCCAGGATGTGGTGGGTATTTACGACGCAGGGCAGTGTTTGGATGAACATGGGCTGAATTTCAGGCAGGAAAAGCTGCTCAAAGCTGGAATAAAATCCAGGCCCATATAGCCGGAAAGTCATCCTGTTCCGTACCTTTCAATATACTGAACAGCCAGTTCAGGCATTCCCTGATTTTTCAGAAAGTCGACAATGTTCATCAATGCCTGCTGATCCCAGACAATGAAGGTTTCCTGCATGGGGTAGGCAAAGGTATCCAGGGCACTGAGGCTTTGCAGTCCGGCACTGGTGATGATCAATTCGATGCCTGGTGCAATATCATCCTGATGGATGCCTGACCCGGTACTGATACAGGCCTGAAGCACAGGCATGGGAATCATGGAGCAGGGGGATCTAAGACCGTCGTTTAAAGATGCGTTGCCAATGCCAAGGGTGAGCAGAATGCTGGCCAGGGCCTTGGCAATAATGGGGGGATTTCCGCCAGGCAGAATCTCACCAATAAAGGGCCTGATCAGGTTGATGTCGCTGGTGGCCTTGACCATGCCGGTGTTGTCATTCCATTGAAAATGGTTGCTCAGCCATTTTATCCAGCCTTGAGGCATACTCCAGCCAGATTTTAAAAGGACACCCATGTTCCCCCTGGCCCTTTCCAAAGCTCTGCTGAAACCAAGCAGTTCTCCATCTCCAGCCAGAACCGGAAGTCCGGTCCGGGGCCAGGGGTGGTCAATCCTGGACCTTCCCACCGGCAGGACTTCCATGGGGAATTTTGATGACTCTCTGGACAACTGATCAAAGGATGCTTCAAGGATCTGCAGGTCAACGTCATCCTCTATGAACAGGAAAACCGAGAACCTGTCCAGTTGCGTTTTGGACCGGTTTTTATGCATCAGCCGGTCCACGATGGCTTGTCCGGCCCTTTGCGCGCTCTGTCCATCCCGGCCAAAATCCAGCTCTTCAATATACTTGGTTCTTAAACTGCTCAGGGCATCAGGGGCTGCCAGGGCTTTTTCAACTTGGGCTTGGAGCTGGGAAAATGTTTCAGCCTCCTGGACCGCATCCCTGACCCTGTACTCGATATTGTTTGCGTTGAAGCCAGGAAAATCCGTTATCTTCGGGTTTTTGAAAAGCACCACTGGTTTGTCCAGAAGCATGAATTCCACGAAGATGGAAGAGACATCGCTGATCATAACATCAGCGGCGTGCATCATGGGGGCATAATCTCCTTCGGTCAGATAAACGATGTTTTGATTTTTCCGGGCCAGTTCCTGATACATCCTTTTCCAGTGGTCGGCAGTTGCCTGGTGCAGCTTGATCAGGACCGTATTCTCCTGGCCAGCTAAGTGGGCTAGCTGGTCCTGAATGACCGGGATGGCTGAAAGTTCTTCGTTAAAAGTAGGAGCAAAGAGGATGATATTGTTTTCCG
>PWNK01000017.1 GCA_003557865.1 Desulfonatronovibrio sp. | reverse complement strand
GGCTGTCCTTCAGGCCTGATATGGTCATTTCAGTAATATCTGCTTGGCCGTCAAGATTGAAATCGCTTAAGAATGACAGATCAATGGGCTCTGTGCCTTGTGCGTCTGGGCCCTGGGGTGCGCCGGGGCTTTGCTGCACGGATGGGTTCCGGTTCCCTCCTTCTGGACTTTGGGCCAGGATCTTGTCCACATTGAGATCCCGGCCGTTTATCTGAAATGAAATGTCCGGTGTGCCGTCAAGGTTCAAGGCAGCAACCCTGCCTTTGATCCGGGCATCAAGAACGTCCAGATCCAGGTTGTTCAGATGCAGGGCACTGTCCGCCAGTTCATAGATCACGTCAGCTTTAAAGCTGGCGTCTCTGATGGGTGAAGCAAAAGCTTCGCCCTGGAGGTCAAAGTTCAGCAGAAAGTTTTCCAGCCGTACTGCTTCACTTTGCGTTTCAAAGCTGGCCAGGGTCGAGAATTTGAAACTGCCCTGAATGTCGTGGTCTGCGCTTTCAAGGCTTAAGTCCGCCTCAATCTCAAAAGGGGAGTCCAGACTGATTGTTCCTGTTTTCAGGTTCATGTCCCGGACGAAAAAAGCCTGATTATTCTGCCGGTCCTGATATGAAATGGCGGCATTGGCTATCTGCAGGCCCTGTATGTTCAGTTCAGGCATTACCGGAGCCGCAGGAAGATCCTGCTCAGTTACCTCTTGGTCCCGGGCTTCCTGTTCAGGGATGATCGGCTGCTCCTCGTCTCTTGGGATTATCCAGTTGGGATGCCCCAGCTCATTTTTGACAAGGGCCAGCTCAAAACCATTCAGGACAATATTATCCGCTTCAAAACGTCCAACAAAAAGCGGCCAGAACCTTACCCTGATCTGCAGTTCATCCAGCGCGGCCATGGGCTCATCCCCAAACTCCGGTGGATTGGCAACATGTGTCCTCCCCAGACTGAGGCCGATCCAGGGAATCAGCGAGAGTTCAATGTCGCCTTCCATGACCACTTGGTAACCGGTGGCTTTTTCAATTTCCAGGGAAATTCGATCCTTGTGCTCATTGACGTCAATAATATGAGGCAGAATCAGCCCCGCCAGCACAATCAGCACCACAAGTAAACCGATCAACAGGGCTATTGCTTTCAAAAACCTGGCCATACTAACCTCCTGGGCAGGGTTGCGTTAATAGATGCGTTTGAAAAAAAAAGCCTTTCTTGCAGGCGCTGGTGACATAGAACAGAAGACGGATGACCCGGCCCTGAGCACCCCTGTGCCCCGGGCAGGCAGGAAAATCAAAGGGTTAACTGGTCTTCAATTAAGGCGTACGTCTGCGTTTCGACTTTTTGCAGTTGCATCATGATATTGAAATTTGTTGTTTTATACCTTTAAGTTACAGAATTGGCAATAAGTAGTTTCCATCCGGAAAGTCTTTCTTTGCGGATGGAAACTAAATTATTGCGTGAGCAAGGTGACACGCCTTTGCATTGCTCCTGAACTCTCAGCATTTGGGAGGTTGTCCCGGCGATGAGGGACAGGATTTCTCGCAGGGGATGTCCATGAGGTATACGTTTATCAGAAAAGGAACCTGCCAGGACTGCTATGCCATGAAATAAATCAATTTTAATGAGTTGGAGGATCATATACTTGGAAGTTTTGAGACCGGACAGACAACAGACATCAAAGAGTTACGGGTGGTGCGCAAAACAAATCATTGTTATTAATCATCTTTTGGGTATTATCTGCATTCAAAAGGATATTCAGTTCATTGCCTTGTCCGGGTAGTCTTCTTCAGGTCTGTAAAAAAGATTGGAAAAGCTTCTTTTGTGCGGTTCGTCGTTTGCCGGCTGATACTTGTCGGCCATGTATTCAAGTTCCTCAAGATATGTTCTCCAGTGATCAAGGTAAAAGGACAGGGCCCTGGAAAAGTTTCTGCCTACAAGTCCATCCAGCAAAAGCCGGCTGATTTGTTTCTCCCTGAAGAGAACATGCTGGGAAAGAAGGATGACTTTTCTTTCGTCCCTGGTCATTCTTTTGAAAAGCTGCTTGAGCACCCCTCTCGCTCTTGGCTGATACATCCAGAAATATTGCAGATCAAGGGCGTTGACGATGATGATGTTTACCATGTCCCTTTTTTCGTATTCAATGGTTTCAAGGAGATCCCTGTTGGATTCCAGCAGGCTAAGAACGTCATCTAGGGGAAATAGGATCTCCAGCTGGGCGTAGGTGTTGAAAAGATGGTTAAATTTGCTTCTGTAGTCCAGAATTCTGCGTCTTATGAACTGTGCCCGGTCAGCCAGACCTTCAATTACCCCGGCCACAGTGTCTGAAGCCAGTTTGGAGGTTATGGCGGCCCATTGCTGGAGGATCATGTCTATGGCCAGCACTCCCATCAGGGCCATGGTTCCTCCGGCCAGCGAGTTGAAAAGCAGGGCCAGGGGAATGGCCAGGATGCTTCTGAAAAAATTGCCTATGATTGCGGCCCTGGGAAGTCCACGGAAAAAGTTGTGGGATGAAAGATAGATTCCGTTTACGATGGATATTACTGAATAGACAATGATGGGGTGGGTGGATACGGTCATGTCCATGGATCTTTCCAGGAGCATGGTCTTTACCAGGTAATCCAGAAGCGGAACAGAAAAGCCTGTGTACATCAAAGAGTCGGCCAGGCGGTCCCAGCGAACATAGTTGTTCCACCTGACCAGGGAAGGCCGGTTGATTCCTCCGCAACCCAGAACTGACTGGATGATGTTTCTGATCCCGGTTATGGCGAACCAGATCAGGGCTCCAAAGTAGGCCAGAAGCCACCAGTCCTGGTTAAGGAAAAATGTGAGAAAGGCCGGAATAAAGCCGATAGCGATTTTTCCGGCTATCTTGAGCTTTGTATTAAGATATCTTGGTGAAGCAGGAGCTGGACGCTGAGGAACATCCTCGTGGTTGTCAAGCTTCTGGGCAGCCCTGGTTTTTTGGATCCCGCCCAAGGTGAAGATATTTCCTTTTTCACCTGATTCTGGAAAGTAATCCTTTATTTTCCAGTCAGTCTTTTTCCTGTAGCTCAGCCTGCTCAGCCCGGGGATGGATTTTAATATGGAGGCAAGGGTCCACTGTATCCCCATTGTCCGGTCCACGGGGACCAGTGTATGCCTGATGCAGGATTGTACTCCGACATTGACGCTGGTATAGGACGAGTTTTGCAGCCTGTAGAGTTCTCTTCTGGCCCTTTTGGGCAGGGATTCGACCAGGACCAGGCCCATGCCGTAGACCCGTCTGGAGCGTCCGGTGGAATCAGAACCTATGCAGGATTTTAAGGGACTGTTTTTGTAAAAGGATTGAAACCTGGGTATATCACAGATTATTTCTATGAGCTTGCCGTGTCTTTCCTGGTCAAAACCTTCTCTGCCTGAAGCCTCCTCAAGCATCCGGCTCAGGTATCTTTTCAGATTGATGACGTTTCCGGAGTTGATGGCCGTCTGAAGTTTGATGATCAGTTCTTTGTCGTATTCCCTTCCCAGGACCTGGTTTTTGAGGTTCAGTATCTCCAGATGGGTTATCAGTCCTTGGCAGTCGTAAAGGAGCTCAATGACATCCTCAACCTTGAGTTCGCAGAGGTTGAGAGTGATATTTGAATTGGAGTGCAGGGATTTTATCCTGGAAACAAGTTCGTACGGACTGAGGCTTAATATTTCGGGCAGATCAGGGTTTTCCAGAATGTCGGGCAGTTTCGGATTCTTAGAGGGTCTAAGATAATCTTCTATAATATCATAAATGTCCGGAATGGACAATGTGCTGTCAAAAGCACTGTCAGCCCCAAAATTATTGACCGCAACCGGTTCCAGGCTGATATCGGTCTCAACCCGCTTTCCTGCCTGCTGGGCTATGCACTGCTGGATGTATCTTCCCAGATGATGAATGGATGCCTGTCCCTGACCCACCGAACTGATGAAATCAGACTCCCTGAGTCTTTTCAGCTGGACACCGAATTTTTCGTTAACTGAATCCAGGTGATTGACGTTGAATGATTCAAGAAGTTTCAGAGTGTAAGACTGGGAAAGTCTGGATGCTTTTTTCCCTTCCTCCATAAATTCTTCGATTCTTGGAGCCTTCAGAAAATCAAGAAAACCAAGTGAGCCGCTGAAACCCCTGGGGACCCAGATCAGACTTACCTTCTTGCCCCGAAACCCTGTCAAGAACTCAATTCCAATTTTTACCTGAATGTCCATGATGGAAGCAGCCCTTATGAGCTCCTCGGCTGCCTCCCTGGAAACCTGGTTGTAATAGATTACTGTCAGGCTCCGGATACCCTTGATCCAGGCGTCCATGATCAGATGGGTGGGAGATTTCCTGCCTGTGGTGTTTACATCGTGAACATGCTCGTCAAATGCGACCTGATTCCACTCTTCAGGCATTTCCAGAAGATGATATTTTTTCAGCTGGGCCCGGACGACTCTGGGCTTTCCGGATGAGACCT
>PWNK01000054.1 GCA_003557865.1 Desulfonatronovibrio sp. | reverse complement strand
TGGACGAGGCTCGTCTGGAAGCCCTGAAAAAAGATCTTGACCCGCCTGTATACCAAGAAGATCTAAGAGAAAGATACCCGGAACTGGTCAACCGCTCCACATCTCTTTTTCATGCCCTGCAAAACGCCCACCACAGCAATCTGGCCTCTCAGAGGGAGCTCATCCGCCAGAGGGAGCATACCATAAGGGAAATATCCACCCGCCGTGAAAACGCACATCACAGTCTGGCCCTGCTGCAGGAACAGATTGAACTGAGCCAGGCGCTGCTTGAAGAGAACATGACAACCAGATACCAGCACCTGGCATACCTTCGTGAGGAATCAGCCCTTAAAAGCAGAATAGAAGAGGATGCCGCCGCGCTGGAGGCTGCCAGGGCCGCATTGAATGAATCCAGGGCGGAACTGGAAAAGATAAGGACTTCTTATCGCAAGGATATTGAGAGTCAACTGAAAAAGACAAGACAGGATCTGGAAGAAGTTCAGCACAAACAACGCCGCCACGCAGACAGTCTGGCCAGAACAGTTTTGCGGGCTCCTTCGGACGGGGTGATCAAAAGCCTGAGTGTGACCACAGTGGGGGGCGTTGTTGGTCCGGGAATGGAGGTTGCTGAGATTGTTCCAGTTGATGATACTCTTGTGGTGGAGGCCAGGCTGCCCATAAGCGATATTGGATACGTGCGTGAAGGCCAGGAGGCCAGCGTCAGGCTGGCCGGCAGAGAAAGCGTTATGTTCGGAAAGATTACGGGCAGGGTCATTCATGTGGCACCGGATACTACTGTAACCCCAGAGGGAAGTGCATTTTACGCGGTACGCGTTCAGACCGAAGAGGACAGGTTTATGAATAAGGACATGGAATACCGCCTGTATCCGGGAATGCACATGCAGGTATCCATCCATACCGGCACTCGGACGGTTCTTCAATATCTTCTTGATCCACTGCTGGGAACAATGAGCGGTGTACTGCAGGAAAGATAAACATACCTTTATCAGAGGGTATAAAATCATGATATGTAACAGTTTAGGCCAGTTGCATGTGACTCGGGGACTGGCTCTCTCAGCTCTTGTTTTTCTATGTCTGTTTCTTACACCAAAAAAACAAGTGCTGGGCTGCCTGTCCTGCTTTCCTAAAAAAGAGGCTAAACTCTTACCATCTTGACAGTCAAAAGTTCTCTGGCAACGTTTTTGTTTACAGACAAATACCAGGATTCCAAATGTCCGGTGTCTTGGCTAATTTAAATCCTTGATTTTTTTATCTTTACTTTTTACCCAGTGCCTTTGAATAACCATATTCCATATGTGGTGAATAGTTAGGAATTTTTTACTGAAGCAGGCAGTAAAGAGGGTTCTTTACATACTTTCCACACGGGCCAGAATGATGCTCAGGTTGTCTCTGTTGCCGTTTTCCATGGCTTTATTGATAAGTATTTCCGCCATCTCCTCTAAACCCAGAGACGACTCCAGAACCGACTGCATCAGTTCAAAGCTGACGCAGGCATGCAGACCATCGGTTGTCAGAATAAGCATGTCCCCTTTTCCCAGCTTGAAACTGCCCCAGTCCGGCTCCATATCAGGTGATCCCAGACATTGATCAAGAACGTGACGCAGGGGATGCTTTAGTGCTTCCTCCGGGGTTATTTCTCCGGATTCTATCAGCTCCCGGACAAAGCTATGATCTTTGGTAATCTGGCGCAGATTTCCGTTACTCAGGTGGTATAGTCTGGAGTCGCCCACATGGGCCCAGATGGCCATACTGTTCATGGTCAGCACAGTGGTCAGGGTGGTGCCCATGCCAATGAGGTTTTCATTCTGACTGGTGATGACAATGATCCTGTCCCCGGCATCCCGCAGAATAACAGACAGATCCTCGGGTCTTGCAGGCACAGGATTATCTATTCTTTCCATAATACTTATGGCAATGTCCGAGGCCAGTCCCCCGGCAGCCTCTCCGCCCATGCCGTCGGCAATGGCCAGCAGGACATGCTCCCGGTCGATCTTCTTGACAAGATAACGATCCTGGTTTTCCCGGCGATGATTGCCCATGTGACTTATTCCGAAAGCAGTAACCGATTGATGGTGCATAAGTATACTCAGGCTGCAGAATTCAGCTTCTGGTTTTCCTCGCTTCTCAGTTGAAAAACATGACTGGGGATAACTTTTTCAACATGGTGTAATAAGGGTTGGTCGCTGGAAGTCAACATATTTCTGAACTGATGATTAGGCTTTAACAGTTTCCATCCTGACAGTCTTTCTTTCCAGATATTGAAGCTGCTGGTTTTCTTTCCGGGAACGAGGATCATTATTTTTTTGCAAGGAAATCAAGCAATTATGAAGGGGGAGCACCTTAATACACTGACGAATAATTTTACAGATTGATGTCGCCATAAGTAAGAGAACCGCCTCCGGATGAATACTAATAAGTATCACTATGCTCGGACATGCTGATTTTAATTCCCAAATGGGAGACTTTGGATCCAAATTCCTCCAGAGCCGCTTTCAGGTCCTGCTGCTGCTCAGGAGTGTGAAATAAAAGAAGAGAGGTCACAACCCGCTCTTTTTTCTCCGAGGCCTCCCCGGGCATATCTCTATGAGAATAAAATTTCATTAATTCTTTTCTTGCCTGCTGAGTGCTCTGATACCGTTTATCCGGGTCGCACCTGGTACATGTTCTGATAAACTCCCTCATGTTCTGATCTATCTCCGGCATTATTTCCGCCGGGTCCGGAATGTCGTATTTGCAATATAAATCCATGAGCTGGGCCAGATTCTCTTCCTGAAAGGGCCTTTGCCCGGTGACCATCTCGTAGGCCATGATCCCCAGGGAGTAAAGGTCGGACCTGAAGTCCACGGGCCTGCCGTCAATCTGTTCAGGAGAGGCGTAGTAGACTGTCCCGGCAATATTCATGTCCTTGGTTCCGGAAACACATGCCAGACCGAAGTCAAGCAGCTTGACCAGATCATTTTCCAGCAGGAAAATGTTCCCCGGCTTTATATCCCGGTGAATAATATCATAACTGTGCGCGCATATGAGGCCGGCACAGACCTGAGCCAGGATATTAACGCAACGTTCAGCAGGAATCGGACCAGCCTTTTCCATCATTTCCTTTAAAGAAACCCCTTCCAGACATTCCATGACAATAAAAATCGTCCTGTATACCTCTTCAATATCATAAACACTAACGATATTTGGATGCCGCATTCGGGCAATTATTTCCGCTTCCCGCCTGAAGGTCTCAAGAAACAAGGGCTCCATGGCCATGTCATGCTTCATCATTTTAATGGCCACCGGCATCTTCAACAGATTGTGTATCCCCCTGTACACGATCCCCCAGCCACCTTTGCCGATTCTGTTGCTGAGCAGATACTTGCCTATGGTGCGATCTCTGACGAATATACTGGTTTCAAAACGCTTGGACATGATTTCGGTCAAAAAAAGTCTCAGGTCAGGATAGCTATCAGCCAGGGCCTCAAAGGCCCTGGCGTCCAGTTTCCAGAGTGTCATCTCTGTCTGGGCTTCAACATTTGCCGATCTCGGCTCTCCGGTTAGCACCGACATCTCTCCAACAATATCACCAGCTTTGAGCATGGCTATTGTTCGAACAATCCCTTCTTTTTAAACAAAAACCTTGCACGTCCCATTTTGTATCAGGTAGAGGCAGTCACCGGGCTGCCCCTGGGAAATGAACCTTTCCCCAGGTCCGGGCTTAATCTTTTGAAAGGAATTGAGCAAAAGACTGAGGCCCGCATGAGAGATGGCTTCAAAGAAACCGCTCTGGACAAAAAAATACAGCTCATCAGGGGAGGGTTTTTTAGGATCAGTTTCCCAGACCAGTTGTTCCTTAAGCTGGGGCCCTTCAGTCAGGTATTTAAGCCCGACATGAAAGGTCTTTGACATATCAGCTTTTCTGGTCCAGCAAACCATTGCCGGACAGATCTTCCACTGGCCTGTGTTGTTGTCAGGCAGGGCAATATTCACAATGGTGCCGGAAGGAAGCTTGAAAGGCACTTCCAGGGAAGCCCCGCCATCAGAACAGTTCTTTACGTCCACGTACATGAAAAGAAGATCCTGAGCATAACCATCAATACAGCAGGCCAGTCCCCTGGACTGAATTATTCCGATCTTGTAGCTGTCAGGACTGACCCTGGCATGACTTCGGCGTTCCTGAAATGATTCCATAACAAATCTCCATCTGGCTCCTGCTCAAAATGATTCACTGGCATTATTGCCAATAGTAAATGGGGACAAGACGTTAAGCTGACTAATCTGCAGCGATCAGATTTCCAGGCAGCTGTCAAAAGATTATCTGGCTCTGTAACTCAAAAAATAACACGCTCAAGATTGTCATGTAAAGATTGGAGTACATCAGGGCATGACCGGCTGATGGTCAAGACCGGACTGAGGGTCAAAGCCGCACATGATATTGGCGTTGGCCACGGCCTGACCCGATGCCC
>PWNK01000112.1 GCA_003557865.1 Desulfonatronovibrio sp. | reverse complement strand
TTAATCTTATGATAAACCTGCTAAGGAAGTCATAGCAAGATTTATTTTTTAGCAAGACTACGTGCATGACCTGATAAAAGTTTAACCCTGTCTGAATTTTCAAGCCTTTTGCAGCCAGTCTTCAATATTTATAAAAGCAAAAACTGATCATTCCTCTGCCCCAAACACTTTTTCAGTAAGCAGCTCGGCCATGGCGTGGTCTTTCAAGCTCTGAATGGTTGAATGATCAAGGCACTCTAACAGCTGAACCATTTTTTCTTCAGTGACACCAGCCTTTTTCCACAATCTCCTGGCCTTCCATTGTTTTCTGGTCCATCACAGAATCGCCCAAGGCTTCTCCATTTGAATTTTTACCTTCAGAGTCAAAGCAATCATCTTGGATAAACATACTCCTTGTCAGATAGTAAGAGTCCAACCTACTCAAATGATTGAAGTCTGCAAAAAATATCTTCCACCTCCCAATCTGGAGAATTTTTATATGTCTTCCCTTGGCTATACTGACTGCAAAAGACATAATCAATATTCACATAACACTTTTCAAAAGGAGGTAGGCCATGAAAAATGTGTCTCAAGCTGTTGATGTTTTTATGGGCGTTCAACGAGTTAATGCTGGAGAAAAAACCATTAAAAATTACAGTTTGTTTCTTGCTAAATTTGTAAGTCAATTCGGTAAATTCGACTTAAGGACGATATCTTCGGAGGATATCCTCTCATTTCTGGTCCAAAGTACGGAAGGCCAGAAGCAGTCCACCAAACGCCTAAAGTATACGCTTCTAAAGTCATTTTTCAACTTTCTCTCCACCAGTATTGATGAAAACATATCCAATCCTTGCAACACCAAAGTCCTCAGGAAGATGTTTCGCCTTCCAACAGGCCGTCTATGGACCATACTGGAAAAAGACGTTGTTGATGAAATCATCTTCAGAACCAACAATGTCAGGAACCGCTTAATGCTGGAATTGATGGCCCGTGGTGGCATGAGGATAGGGGAAGTACTCAAACTGCGAGCCAAGGACGTTGACGACAGAAAATTACTTATTACCAAACCCAAAAGCGGGCGTGAATATGAAGTGGTATATATCCCTAAAAAGGTTGCAGAAAGGCTCAGAGACTACGTCAGAATCATGAAATTGGAGCAAGATCAAGCTGTTTTTCCGATTGGTTACTCAGGAGCCAGGGCAGCAGTTAAGAAAGCCGGGCTAATTGTTGGTATCGACCTGAATCCTCATGATCTCAGACGTCACGCGGCTACTTTTGCATCCACCGCTGGGCATTTATATTATCTTTCGATGGGGCATGCCAAAAAGACATCGACATCATTTATTTGGGTTATTTTCAGAACCGTGCAGCGCCTCGTAAGTCATTTTCCCCGCCTCCATGTAAAGAGCCGCGGCCTTACTTGAGGGCATTGCCAACCTGGACAAAGAATCCTGGACTTTTTCCAGGCTTCCATTCTCCAGGTGTTCCAGCATGGAAATCCATGGCGATCTTTGCTCGTCCTGCCCTGTCAGCGCTGATTTGAGCCATGGCTCCAACGGCAATTCCGCCAAAACCTGGTCCATGGTCATGCCCATGAGCGAGTCCAATGTCGAGAAAAGCCCGAGCAGGAACATGCTTTCAGGATCAAAATCTTTTGCAAAGCCTCTTTCTGCTGCACGCTGTAAAAAAAAAGCTCTTTGAATGGCCAACCAGGACAATTCAGCCCCCTTATCCGAACTGTCGATGTCCGCGATGATCGCGGCCGTGGCCCAGTGCTTCAACGTCGTAAGGCCCAGAAGGTTTACCGCATGTTTGATAGAGATTATCTCTGAAATCAATCCGAAGCCAGGGGAGTTGATATAACGCATCAAACGGTAGACCAAGGCAGGGTCTGAAGATATTAACTTCACAAACTGTTCCACATCAAGATCTTCCGCATACAGCTTTTGCAAAAGTCTCAGGCGGGAAATCTTACCACTTGGGACCTTGCGTCCAGACAAAATCTCCGGCTGCGAGAAGAAATACCCTTGAAATAACTGGAAACCGAGGGCCTTGGCTCCTTCATAAGCGGCCCAGTCCTCCAACTTCATGGCGGCCAGCTTGGACTTGAATGCCTTGAGTTTGGAACGGATTTGCATGATTTTTCGTGGATCATTATCGGAGAAACTGATCTTGATGATGTCCGCCATCTGAAGATAATCGCCGCCAAGATCCTGCCCCTGATAGTTGTCCAAAGACAGCGTGAAACCGTTTTCCTTGAGCATAGACAACTGTTCCTGGGGAATCGTGGCAGCCTCCGAAGCAGGTATCTCCAGGCAGACCATGCCCCGCGGCAGGGCCAGGGCCGCCGAATCCAGCAATGTCTTCAGCGAGAAGTTGATGCAGATTGTCTTTCCTGGCTCCAGCCCTCTGGAGCCGATGATGAAACCGTCCGCAATGATCGAAGCCGTGGCCGCCACCGGATCAAGAATAAGGGCGTACTTATCGGTCTCACAGTTGCGGAAGAGGAGCTCATATCCCCAGATATCTTTTTTGCGGTCAAATATCGGCTTACGAGCCACGAACAAGCTGCCCTGAACAACCTGGTTTTCGTTTTGCTTGGTGTTGGTGATCATGGAAATGACATGCTCCAAGGTTATGTGGTTTTCTTCGTATGTGGCATGAACTTGTTCAGCGCTCTTGCCAAATCCTCTATCCGCAACGGCTTGGAAATATAGTCATCCATGCCTGCTTCCAGAAATTTCTCCCTGTCTCCATGCATTGCATAGGCAGTCAGAGCGATTATGGGTATGTCCTTTCTAGCCCCGGGATCGGTTGATGAACGGATGGCTTTTGTGGCCTCGACCCCGTCCATGAACGGCATCTGGATGTCCATAAGAATCACGTCGAAGTCCTGATCCGAAAGCAGAAATGTAAATCTCGTCTGTCCCCTCTTTCTTTTGTTTTTTTGCTTGGAAGGTCGAGACATGATCAACTCCATAAAAAACTGGCACGAGGGTAAAGACTAAGGGTTTTGTTTCTGTCAGTATATCTTTGCAGGTAAATTAAACCGGGGCTAAAAGCAATTATATTAAACTGGAATGAAAGCTTTGTTCCGCGTCTTCAGAATAATTGAACTGGACTATGCCATGCAGACAGCCGTTATGTTTGTACCATTACTTAAAACATTTTTTTATTCAAAATACAGGGAAAGCTTCAGCTAAGTATGGATATTTATGATTGACAGAGTAAGGAATAATCCTTACTTTATGAAAAACAGGAGCAATAAGCATGACGACAATTAGAGGAGTGGCCACCATGACTTCCAAGGGTCAAGTCACCTTGCCCAAAACCATCCGTCAGGCTTTGAGCCTTGATGCAGGGTCCAGGCTGGCCTTCACCCTCCGCGGTAATGAAATCGTGATCACCGGGGAAGATGAGCACAATGATCCGGCTGTAGCCTCTTTCCTGACTCTGCTGGAGCAGGACATCGCACACGGTCGGCATGTTTCAGCTCTCCCGGACGACCTTGCCAAAAGCTTGGTCAAGGCCCTTGAACACGATCAGGATCATGACCAGGAAATCTCCGGGGATGTCGACCTGTAATGCAGAGCCAGGGATGGACTCTGCTCTTTCATGACTGCCTGATCCAACAGCTGCTGCGCCTTTCTGCAGCCTGCAAACGCGCCAGATCTTCCGACCCTGAAGGCTGGGAGACCAATGCCAATGTCAAGCTGCTTCACGCACTGTCAAGGCTGATGCTAAGGACCATACCTGCAGAGCCTGGTCATCCTGCGTACCGCCAGGGCAACACTTTGGGAGAAGACCACAGGCACTGGCGCAGGGCCAGGATAGGCAGGCGCTTTCGCCTCTTCTTCCGCTACGACTCTGCTTCCAAAGTCATCATCTATGCCTGGGTCAATGATCAGAAAACCCTGCGTCAGGCAAAGGGAAAAAACGATCCATACACTGTTTTCCAGAAAATGCTGCACCAAGGCAATCCGCCGGACGATTGGGATCAGCTTCTGGATGAGTCCGGCTCCGAGTATCAGATAGATAGGTTATAACTACGGGCTCTTTGACGTTTCGTTTGGAATTAGATTTTTTCACCAGTGTCCCAACAAATGTTCATTGATGTTGATTAACATATTGTAATATATGAATAAATCGTCTTATGTGCAGTGTATCGACTTGAAATCCAAGCAACAAGTAGAGCATCATGCCTCCAAACCTGATACAGCATGCCCGCAAACTTTATCAAAAAGACGACTTTTCCTTGGAACTGGACAACACAATATACGCCCTGGACGCCACTACCATGGCCCTGTGTCTTTCAATTTTTCCCTGGGCCAAATTCAGCAAAACAAAGGGAGCGATAAAACGTAACTTCTCAATAGTTCCCGGCAATGGAACCAAAAGAAAACACCTGGACCCCGGCCTGCGCCGGGGTAACGACCGAGAGAACTCGCCAACGCGGCACTCCATTCCGTCACCCCGGCGCAGGCCGGGGTCCAGACAACACGA
>PWNK01000095.1 GCA_003557865.1 Desulfonatronovibrio sp. | reverse complement strand
CTTTTATCTTGTACAACAGGGCCCGGTAGCTGATCTTGAGAATCCTGGAGGTTTCCTTGCGGTTCCAGCTGCAATGGTTAAGGACTTTTTCAATGATTTCCCGCTCCACTTTCTGCACCGCCTGGTCCCGGACTTCCTTCAGAGATGGAAAAGATTCAAGATCTTCAAGATCCTGGGGTTGTTCAACCTTTTCCGGAGTGCGGGGCTGCCGGTCGGGTTTACTTTCCGCTTCCTTCTGTCTTGAGCTGGCGTCGATTTCCTCTTCCAGCTCCCGGAAGTTTTCCAGAATACTCAGCCTGTTGAGATAGTTTTCCAGCTCCCGGACATTGCCCGGCCAGTGGTAGTCCAGGAAGATGTTCATCAGGCTTTCCGGAATGGTGATTTGAGGCATGCCCTGTTTTTCGCTGATTCTCTTGAGGAAAAAGTCAACCAGGCAGGGGATGTCCTGCTTTCTCCGGCGCAGGGGAGGGATGTTGATGGATATGGTACTCAGACGGTAGAACAGGTCATCCCTGAATTGGCCGTGTTCTATCTGCTGGTCCAGGTTCTGGTTGGTGGCCGCGATGACCCTGGCCTGGACCTTGACTTCCTTCTGGCCGCCCACCCGGTGATAGCAGCGGTCCTGAAGCACCTGGAGCAGCTTGGCCTGGAGCTGCATGGGCAGCTCGCCGATTTCATCAAGAAAGATTGACCCGTCCTGGGCGTGTTCAAACTTGCCTGTTTTTTTTCGGTCCGCTCCGGTAAAGGCCCCCCGCTCATGCCCGAAAAGCTCGGACTCCACCAGTTCCGATGGCAGGTTGGCGCTGTTGACCTTGATGAAAGGCCGGTGGGACCTTGAAGAGTAGTAGTGCAGGGACCTGGCCACCAGCTCTTTGCCCACCCCGCTTTCCCCGGTTATGAGAACATTGAAGTCAACATTGCTCACCTTCTGAACAAGATCAACGATCTTTTTGATGGCACTACTCTGTCCGATAAATTCAGGCTTGGGAAAACTCATATTATTGTAGTTGACTATCAGAAGTTGTCTGGCAATGATCTGTATTTATGAAAAAAAATCAGAACGTTAAGTGTCAGGTCCTGAGCCTCTTCAACCCTGCTTCGCTATCTTTAGTTCATCTTTGGATATAAAAATCTTGCTGCTGCCGGGGAACTGGTGTTTGCAATTCAGCCGGTGCTGTGCCGGGATCATCCGCTGCCGAGCAATTTCCTGATGGCCTCAAGCAGTTCCTGGTTGCTGAAGGGCTTGCTGAACACCATTTCCACGCATTCCTCCTGGGCGATGGTTTCAGGAGATGCCCCGTAACCGGTCATGCAGATAATGGGGATGCCGGGCTTGTGCTCCTTGGCTATTTTGATCAGGCCGATGCCGCTGACGTAGGGCAGGCGGATATCAAGGAGAATAAGGTCCATGGTTTCATTTCTGAGTTTTTCCATGCCCTCAAGTCCGTCTTCAGCCAGTATGACCTCATAACCGTTGGATTCCAGCAGGCTCTTGAGCAGCAGCCTGATGTGCTCGTTGTCGTCAACGACCATGATCTTTTTTTGATTGTCCATGATTTTCTCCGCTGTACTGATGCAGAACCTTTTACCAACCCTGACCAGAGCCATCCCTGTGCACACCCCGGAGTTTATAAACTGTTCCGGCAAACAGGTCATGATAATTCTTTCAGGCACGTGCCCAGCCAGCCAGAAAAGACGCTCAAGGATGAAACCGGGGTCTTAAGTCCGATCTGGGTTATGATATCAGGATGTGTTCACCCCTTCAATATATTTCAGGTCTCTGGACTGGGTGTTTTTGGTACCCATGGCCATAACTTCAGCCAGTCCCTGCTGGTTTCTGCTCCAGTACAGCCTGCCCCTGTAGCCGAACTCTGTTTCAAAGGCTGTTGTGCTGCCCCGGCTGAAAACCTTTCTTTTTACGCTGACTTTTTTAATATCCTCGTTTAAGGTATGAATAAGCTCTTCAGCCTTTAATTGCAAGTCTTCAGGAAGATTCAAAAAGCCCTGCACAGCCCGGTCGTGGAACTTGAGCTTTTTGTACAGGGTTGAAAACCTCTTGTGCTGGAGGTTGAACATTTTGTGCTTTTTTTTGTCCAGGACTTTGAGATCGGTGCTGAGTTTTTCCAGGTGATCCGAAAGCTCCAGGATCTCCATTTCCTGGTGCTCCCTTTGGGCGGTGGCTTCCGTGAGTTTCTTTTCCAGGCTTTCAAGCTCTGCCAGGGCCTCCTCCTCGGTTATCTTCAGGCGGTCGTCGGCCGCGGCCAGATCCTTTCGCAGCCTGTCCATTTCCCTGGCATAGACCGTTTCCTTTCCCGAGAACTCGTTGAGGGCTTTCTGGGCCTGTTCCAGCCTGGACCTGGCCTGTTCCAGTTTTCTGTTCTGCTCTTCCCTGAACATCTGGGAGCGGATCATCCTGGACTGGTAGGAACGGTACAGGACCAGGCTGAAGCTCAGGATGTAAAAAATGAGAATGAGGTTGGATAGCCAGGTATTGTGGGGAATCCGAACAGACATGTTGAAGACCAGGCCTTCCTGAAGGATGCTGATGTTTTCGCCGGCCACCAGGGTTTTTCTGAGCTCAGCCAGATGGTCGTCCCCTGAGGGGCCTCCGTTGTCCGCGAATCCCGGGTCCAGGCTGAAAACAGGGTAAAGCTGCCTGCCCTGGGCGGTTCTGACCCCGGTCTGGATGACCACTCCCAGGTTTTTAAGCCTGTTTTCAGCCATAAACTGCTCGACATTTTTCCGGACTTCATCCTGCAGTCTGATCTGGCCGGTGGCTACTCCGGTCATGTCCGAGACAAGCCGGGCTGACATTTCCTGGCTCCAGGAATTATGCAGGTATTTTTCCAGGCCCTGCAGGGTGAAGATGTACAGGACAGGGGGCAGAAAGATGCACAGATAAAGGACCCTGAAAGACAGAAATCCGCTGTCCTCCTGGTCTTTGTCCCTGAAGAGGGTTCTCCGGATTTTATTTATAAAGTTGCCCTTTCCTTTCAGGCCCATGGGGATGTCCTTTGCGGCGGCTCCAAGCAAGGTCCGCAATCAATCAGGTGTGTAAAAAGTTTACCTGGTCGTCCTCAAGTATGGCGCAGGTCAGAACGCCTGTGGAGCACGCCCCGGTATCAACCCCGATGCGGTTGGGATGCTCCTGAATCTGTTCATCTATGGTATGCCCGTGGACGACCCTGAACCCGTGGTCTATGCCCGCGTCAAGGAACTCATCCCTGATCCAGAAGATATCATCAGGCTTCTGAGCTTCAAGGTCGATACCCGGCCTTATGCCGGCGTGAACAAACAGGTAATCTCCGAAAAGAACATAAGGCTCAAGGCTTTGGATGAAACTGAGATGCGCTTTGGGCATGAGGCTGATCAGTTCACCCCGGATACTGTTCACCCGGGAGGCTGAAAAGCCCGAACCCGGAGCCTGGACTCCATAACTGAGCAGGGTTGAGCTGCCGCCGATGTTTATCCAGAACTGAAGAATGGAAGGATCGTCCAGGAAGCTGAGCAGAAGCTGCTCATGATTGCCCATGAGATACCTGGAAGAGAACCCGGGCAGGGGATGGTAGAGCAGTTCATCAATGGTTTCCCTGACCCGTGCTCCGCGGTCCACGTAATCCCCCAGATAGACTGCCATTTTGCTCAGATCAGGATTGTCCATGGAATCCTCAAGAATGATCTGGTGCAGTTCCCTGAGCAGGTCATCCCGGCCGTGAATGTCGCCTATGGCGTAAACCCTCCAGCCTTCTGGTATCCTGAAGGCCCGGTTCTGCGGCTGATTCTTGAATTTTTGGAACAGTAAGGACAGCATAGGGTCAACTACAGAATATGGAGCAGATGTTCAACGATTTTTTCAGGAGGATGTCCTGGTAACCTGTCATGATCCCGGCAGTCTGCCCGGCCTGGTTTCCTGAGCCGGCGTTGAGGCTCAAAATCCGGCTCGGTTATTCCCAGCCGAGGGAGACGCGGATACTGTCAGGCAAACTACATAAGGGTCAAAGTATGCACTCGTGTTCCATTAAAAATAGATCAAGTAGAATTAAATTGCAAAGTCTATGATCCCTGTGCCCCTGTTTTGCATACTTCCAAAAGGTTGCAAAGCTTTGCAATACATGAATAACCATCTGTTTTTAATAGGTTAATGGCTTAAATATTATTGTTTGAAGGCGATCATTTTCAGGATTTTTTCATGGCATGAAACTTGATAGTAGTCAGCAACGGATAGTTGCGTCCCCCGTTGCGCTTAAAAGGATTTTGAGGACAATACCCGCGTTGTCCGTATGCCTTAAAACCGTCCGGGGAGTGTGGCTTCTGCAGGACTGAAGAAAAAGACTTATGTTCATGCCAACCTGGACTGGTATTTAGTATCTGTTTAGGAAAGCAGGGGACAGGCACTCCGGGACCCACTTGAGCATCACTTTGTGCTTAAAATGTCTTATTTTTGGGGCAAGTGGGTCCCGGAAGAGCCAGTCCCCGTGCCACAT
>PWNK01000124.1 GCA_003557865.1 Desulfonatronovibrio sp. | reverse complement strand
TCGGGTTTAATTTTCCCTGGTGGGACAGACTGCTGGGAACCTATCGAGAACAGCCTCATGCCGGGCATGACAAAATGAATATCGGCCTGGCCAATTACCGCGACCCCAAGTGGCTTCAGTTTCAATGGATGCTTTTCACTCCTTTCTCCCGTTACTACCGCTGATACTTACTGCTCTTGGGTTTCAGGCGTTGTCCGTGGCTGAAATCATAATCAAAAGACAGCCTTCCAGCCTTATATTCCTGAAAAACATTTGTCTCCCCAATTCTGGACAGAAGTGGAGTTCCTCATAAAAAGCTGCCCTCAGGATCGCTTCCGACTCAGGCATAAATAGACGGATGAACCAGGGTGAGACGCCAGCGCAAGGCTTGCAATCCATGTAATGTCTGATTTGACAGGCTTGGCTTCCCTGGATATCATGTCAAATATATATCTTAAATTTCAACATGTTATGATAGTAATTCGTAACTTCTCAATAGTTCCCGGCATTGGAACCAAAAGATAACACCTGGACCACGGCCTGCGCCGGGGTGACGACCGAGAGAACTCGCCAACGCGGCACTCCATTCCTTCACCCCGGCGCAGGCCGGGGTCCAGACAGCACGAAATACCGAGGAAAGGCTGCCCGGTCTTATTGAGAAGATACAGTAATTCTTTGGGAGCCGTCAGAAAAATGGCCAGATCCTCACCTGGAAACAAACGAGCCAGACGCAAGGAACAGCAGAAGAAAGAACGCAGGCAGCGTTCCTTGAGCAAGTCACAGAATCAAAAGAGCCTGTTTTATTATTTTGAGGCCTTGCGCTGCCTGGACCTGGAACGGCACCACAAGGCCGTGGTCCTGCTGGACAAGGCCATCAAGCTGGATCCGTCCAATAGAGAGGCCATTGGTGAACTTATCAGCATCGGGGTTGACCTCAAAGATAATGATCTCATTACCCGGGGATTGCTCAAGCTGTATGATCAGGGCATGATGAGTAACACCCGGGAAGATAATGAGAATATTCTTTTCATGTGTCAGCAGCTTGGTATGAAGGGACAGTATGCCAGGGCCCTGGATATAGCTCGAAAGACACTTGAGCGCTTTGAAGGTCTCGAGGTCAAGAACCGGAGGAAATACCTCAAGTTTTTGAAGGATTACATCGATTACTGCACCTTTAAGCTTGATAATGAACAGAGAACAAAGTCCACCTCGAAGTTAAAAAAAGCGGGCAAGTCAACCTGGTCAACCCGGCATTCAGCCGCCCGGCAAGGGGGGAAGGAGGACGGGGCCGCATCCGATACTTTGGACAGGACCGGTCCTGACAAAAAAGACCATAACAGCCGGGCCGGCGAAGTTGAGAAGCTTCCGGAAGTTTCCATTGTATTTGAAAAAGACTCATCTCCCAATGCCTTTGTTGTCGCCACCGGTCCGGCCATCAGGGAAGAGTACGATCTGGTCATGGACGCTGTCCGGATCAGATTCAGGGAAACCTTTGATCATCTCTTATGTCTGAACACCCTGAGAGATATCCGGTCCCTGGTCTATCAGGAGGAAACTGCCCGCAAGGTGCTCAAGACTTTCAGGGGACGGGCCCTGCTGGCTGATGAGGTGGGTATGGGCAAGACCATTGAGGCCTGCATGGTGCTCAAAGAGTATATAATGCGCCGCATGATCAAAAATACCCTGATCCTGGCTCCCACTCCTCTGGTCAGCCAGTGGCAGGAAGAACTGCGCGCCAAATTCCATCTTGAGTTTAAATCCACCGACGACCCGGATTTTCGCGGGATGGATTCCGGCTTCTGGCAGGAGCAGTATATCGTGGCCTCCATTAACACCGCCAAGTCCAAAAAGAATTTTGACGCGGTCACCGGGCGGGAATGGGATATGGTGATCATTGACGAAGCCCATCACCTGAAAAACCGCAACACTCTCAACTGGAAACTGGCCAATACGCTTCGCAAGCGTTTTCTGCTGCTGTTGACCGCCACTCCGGTTGAGAACAATCTCATGGAACTATTCAATCTGATCACCCTGCTCAAACCCGGGCAGCTCAAAACCGCATCAACCTTTAGAAAAGAATTCATGACCCGGGGTGACCCTACCGACCCCAAAAACCGTCAGCAGCTCAAGGGACTTCTTGATCAGGTCATGATTCGAAACACCAGGGCGGTGGCTAATATTCACATCCCGCCCAGGTTTGCCGAAACTGTTCGGGTCGAACCTACTGAAGCCGATGCCAGTCTATACGGCATGGTTACCGGTCTGGTCCAGGAGATGAACGCTTCCAACGGCCATAAAAGCAGGATGATGCTTAAGCATATTCTGGCCGGCGCGGGATCTTCGCCGGCTGCAGTAGAAAAAAGCCTGGGTGATGTGCTGGCCAGGCAAAGTCTTTCCGAGCCGCTGCCCGGGCGGGTCAGGGAGATCCGGGAGCTGGCCGCTTCCATACAGGACACCGGCAAGAACAGAATGCTTTTGAAGCTCATCCGCTCGGTCCGGGAAAAGGTGATTGTTTTTGTCAAGTACCGGGCCACCCTGGACCACCTTTCAAAAACCCTCCAGGAAAACAGAATAGAACACAGTTTGTTTCACGGGCAGCTGCCCAATGTCAAAAAAGACCAGGAAATCGAAAAATTCAAAGAGGGCAACCATGTCCTGCTGACTACTGAGCTGGGAGGGGAAGGCAGGAACCTCCAGTTCTGCCACAGGATGATCAATTATGACCTGCCCTGGAATCCCATGCGGATAGAACAGCGCATCGGCCGTATCCACCGCATCGGACAGGAGCATGAAGTCCTGATTTACAATCTTTGCGCCGCAGGGACCATTGAGGATTATATCCTGGAAATCCTGGACCGCAAGATCAATATGTTTGAACTGGTGGTGGGTGAAATTGACATGATTATCGGGCGAATGCGTGGAGAACAGGAATTTTCGGATATCATCTACGATATCTGGGTCAATTCGGGATCAGGGGATGAGCTGAAGCAGGCCTTTGATAAACTGGGCTCAAAGCTCAAACGCTCCAGGACCGAATATGAAAAAACCAAGTCTCTGGATGAAAAGCTCTTTGGAGAAAACTATGAGATCTGACGCGGAGCATGTTTTGAAGTCCTCCCAGGATTTGTCATCCATCCGGGAGACTGAACCGCTGGACTTTGCCCTGCGTTTTCTGGAGCTTCATGATGCAGCCGTGCAGAAAGAACCGGGCGGCCTGGAGGCCCTGATCCCTGAAGAATTGTGCGCCCGGCTGGGCATCCCCGAACATTCGCGCCTCCAGCAGGACAACCCCGGGAATGAAGAAGAACCGGGGAGTCATTTTATTAACTATGGCTCGCCTCTTCTGGAAAAGATGCTCGCTGAAACCCTGCACAGGGCACCCCTGGCATACTGCACTCTGGAATTCGACTATATCAAGAGCGGAGGTTTTGAGCGCCTGCTCAGGGATCAGCTGACCTTTTACGGGGTCATAGCTTCCACTGAAACAGTGGCGGACATCAGAACAAGGTATCTGCACATGGACATCCGCTATACAGCTCAGTGCGACGAACAGAAGGAGGGACTGCTGTCCCTGGTCCATAACCTTGAGTCTAAGGTCTTTGTCCCTGTTATGGCGGGAATGCTGGATAACCTGGGATTCCGAATAAAATATGGCAAACCTCCTGATGGTTCCCACCAACTGGTGGCTTCATTTCAGCCTCATGTGGAGCGCTGCGCCAGGATAATGCTCCAAGAGCAGCTGGAGCCGTTCCGGCGGAGCATGGAGCGTCGTCTCAAGCGGGATGTGCATAATCTAGGGGAATATTATCGCAGCCTGGAACAGGAAATGCGAGCTAATATGGACAATCCCAACCTGTCTGAAAATGCCCGCCAGGACCGCATGGCCAAAATAAAGACATTGCCCCAGGAGTTGAGCAGAAAGATTGAAGACCTGCAGAAGAAGTACACCATCAGGGTCAGGATGCGCCCTGTGGCGGCCATGCTGGTCAATTCTCCGGCCAAGAAAATGGTGTGCAGAGTAATCAGGGGCAGGATGAGCGGTCAGTTATCCCTGATTTACAACCCGGTCACCAGGGGCATCGATCCCTTGGCCTGCAGCAAATGCGGAGGTTCCATCACCCATGTCCATTTTAATTCAGAACTGACGCCCATGTGTCTGGAATGCGCGGGCGTGTAAGGTCTTCAGAAGGTGCCGCTTTGGGTAGCTGCCAGGAGGGGTGTCTGGAGTATCAAAGCGTTCGGACTGGCATGGCGCAGAGCCGTTCCTGATTACAATATTCAGGATATCCTGACCGTTGACGGTGCTGAAGATATTTTTGAAGGTAACCATTCAAGTGGTCTCGGTGGTGATTACTGGCACCAGGACTGGGGACTTTCCCTCGCTGAGTACTAACTGTGCAGGTTCACAAAACTTCGCGTCTGTAATTTTTGTATTTGTGCGGAAAAGGTGTCGCGGGGACTGTCCCCAGGCCGAATGAGGCATCCCCTGAATGGCTACTTTTGAATTACCATGGAGGCTATGGACAACTGGTCAAGGTTCACAGAAACTGCTGCGTTCAGGACCACCCTGGAGAATGTCTGGCCCATTAGGGATTGCTTGTTCGATAATGTTCATTCAGGGCGACATTTTTTTACAACATGTTGACATTTTAAAAAGATTCGATCATGTTCGATGCATGTCAATTTCAAGCAGTTTTATCGTTCATAAAAGAAACTTGCATCGGCGTAAAATACAGCCGTTTCTTGGGAGTCCGGTGG
>PWNK01000064.1 GCA_003557865.1 Desulfonatronovibrio sp. | reverse complement strand
GGAGATTGAGCTCATGGATCCTTTCGGGATGTCTGCGCGTCTCAGGGGTGAGATTGAATAGTCCGTGATTTGCCTGGAGATTCGGACTGTTGGCCAAATGATCGTCCTTGACACCCATGGCTGCCGCCTGAGAGACTGCTGTTCCGGTTTTTTTTCAGGCTAACAACCAAAAAAAATGATGACCATCAACAAATCCAGCTGATGAACTACCGGCAACAATCACAGGGCCGGATCAGGGTCGGTTTCAAGCAGGCCATGGGCCTTGTTTTGCCCTACGCGAAACTCAGACTCCTTGAACAGCTCAGATCTGTGGCTCTGATAATTGTCTACCTGATTCTTTTCCAGACCGCGGTTCTGGGAATACCTGTTGCAGACGGAGCAGTGGTTGCAATAGGCCTGGCCCTGGTGATCTGCGGCCTGGCCTTCTTTATGGAAGGGCTGATGCTGGGGCTCATGCCACTTGGAGAGGCCATTGGAGTAAAGCTGCCCCAAAAATCCAAACTGCCGGTTATCCTGGTTTTTGCCTTTCTTCTGGGGGTCGGGGCGACTTTTGCCGAGCCGGCCATCGGCGTGCTCAGGACAGCAGGGGCTTCTGTTCAGCCGTGGGAAGCACCACTTCTGTTTCTCATGCTCAATAATTATTCCGACTATCTGGTCATGTCAGTGGGAGTTGGAGTCGGGGCGGCGGTGCTCTTCGGGATGGTCCGCTTCATGTACGACCTTTCGCTTAAGCCCTTCATTTATGTTCTTGTTTCAATTCTTGTCGTTTTCACCCTGTGGTCATTCTTCAATGACAATATGAGAAATATCACCGGTCTGGCCTGGGACTGCGGAGCGGTTACCACCGGTCCGGTGACAGTGCCGCTTGTCCTGGCCCTGGGCATCGGCATCTGCAGAGTTGTAGGCTCTGCAGGTTCAGGCCCTTCAGGCTTCGGGGTGGTAACTCTGGCCTCCATATTCCCCATAATTTCCGTGCTGATTCTTGGAACATTGCTGCTGGGAAAGGTTCCTCAGCCCATGAGTGAAGAAAGCTTTTTCAGCGCGGACAACAGGGATAAAGCCCTGATGATGTTTAATAGCCCCGAACAGATGGCCGGGTACGCGCTGAACCATGCTTCCAGATCAGGCCAGCTTGCCTTTTTTAATGGCAGCATGGAAGAAATGAAGAAATACCTTGAACAGCTCAAAAACGATCATGAGTTGAGAGCCATGGTATTTGGGCCATCTGAAAACGCAATGCAGAGATGGGCCGCCACCAGGGGATCTCCGGAACAGCAGGGGATTGTTTTTCGTGATCAGGACCAGGCCCGGTACGCGGCAATACGGAGCAAGGAAGCTGACCAGGGACAAATCCAGGCCAGAGAGCTGATACTACGCAATTTAAAATCCGCGTTTCAGGCCATAATTCCGCTGTCAGTTTTTTTTGTGCTGGTCCTTACGGTTATCTTGAGAGAGCGTCTGCCCAGTGCTGATGAAATATTTCTTGGCCTGGGCTTTGCCGTTCTGGGGATGATGCTTTTCAGCATCGGAATCGAAATGGGCCTGTCCAAACTGGGCAGCCAGGTGGGCAGCAAGGTTCCATCCGCGTTCAAGTCGGTGCAGCTGACCGGGCAGGAAGCCCTGATCAGCGGCTTTGACCCGGGTATTGTCCGAACTGCTGTAACCCCTGATGGGGAGCAAGAAGAGTTCTTTTATGTCCGGGAAAAAGGCAAATACACCCAGATTCCTTACAATCCTGAACAATTCAGTCCGGAAACCGGCCAGTACAGGTATGTTCCTGTCCGGGGTCCTCTTTTCGGGACTGAAGGCGGGCTGAGCGGTATAGTTGTGGTGCTCCTGTTTGCTTTTGTCCTGGGATACGGGGCTACCCTGGCCGAACCGGCCCTGAACGCCCTGGGCCGAACGGTTGAAGATCTGAGTGTGGGAGCGTTCAAAAAATCCATGCTGATGCAGGCGGTGGCCGTGGGAGTTGGAGCCGGGATTGCCCTGGGGGTTTCAAAAATCATATGGAACATTCCCCTTTTGTGGCTTATCGCGCCGCCGTACATTCTTCTGCTGTTCATTACCTGGATTTCCAGCGAGGATTTTGTGAATATCGGCTGGGACAGTGCCGGAGTGACCACCGGTCCCATAACTGTTCCCCTGGTGCTGGCCATGGGTCTGGGTATAGGAGGGCAGGTAAACGTCTCGGAAGGATTCGGCATCCTGGCCATGGCTTCAGTCTGTCCCATCCTCGCGGTTTTGATGGTTGGCATTGCGGTTAACCGGAAGAGAAAGGCCGCTTTGCGCGGGACTATGTCTTCGGGCTCCGTGGGGGGGTCAGGGTCATGATTGAAAGTGTGCCGGCGTGCAGAGTGGCAGCGGCCGTATTCAGAGAAGAGGCGGAACCCATTGCTCAAGCCCTTGAAGAAAAGGGAATAATCAGCAGGTACATGGCCCCGGGGCGATTTATCATCTTAGAAGATAGAAAAGGATTTTTCGGAATCGGAGCACGTTCAGTTGTAACTCAGGAGCCCGTGGAGTGTATCTCATTCCTTGTTTCTCCAGAATACGAAGCAGCTGTACTGGATCTGATTGTACAATCCGGTAAACTGAACATTCCCGGACGCGGCTTTGTGTTCAGCGAAGAAATCCTGATTCACATGGCCCATGATTTATGCCGGGTGAATAGCGTTGACAGTGAGCATGCGCTCAGTAGCACCTCAGCTCTTTCCGAACTGACGGGTATCTGCTGCATTGTCCAGCGCGGACAGGGAGACGCGGTTGCCCGTCTGGCTCTGGATACCGGGACCTGTGTGCCTGTGATCACTTTTGGAACCGGCACCGGGTTCAGAGATAAGCTTGGCCTGCTGCGGGTAACCATCCCGGCTGAAAAAGAGATAATAGTTCTGGCGGCAGGAGTTGATGACGCGGGCCCGGTCATGGACCTGATGATAGAGGCAGGAGGCCTTGATCAGCCAGGTAAAGGATTCGTGTATCTTTTCCCCTTGAGAAGGGGAATCCTGAACACCGGGATCTGGAGAGGAGGCCGGAAACACGCCGCCAGCATGGAACAGATCATAGCCACCATTGATGAGCTCAAGGGCGGGACAAGCTGGCGAAGCAGTTCCGGGATGTCTGCAGCCAAGAATAAAGCCGGGCACAAGTATCTTCTGGATAAGGTCGACCTGACGCTTGTCTGTGATGAAGGACCAACCGGGGATTTTGTCAGGGCTGCCATGGCTGCCGGGGCAGCTGGAGCTACAACCAGCAAGCTCAGGCATGTCTGTCCCCATGATTCCATATACGCGCGGGTATCGCCTTCCAGGGAATGCAGCAATATGATTGTCTCCAGGAACCTGATACCGGCTGTGACCGAAGCTCTCGAAAGAGCAGGGGCTTTCCGTGACTCCGCACATGGCCTGCTTTTCTCGAGGGCAGTTCCCAGAGCCTGTACATACCTGGGAGGTCAGGATAACAGAGTGGGATCACATTTAACCTGAGGAGAAGGGAACTATGTTTTTGCCAGTAATCATGGCCGGCGGTTCCGGGACCCGTTTATGGCCGCTTTCAAGGAAGCTGTATCCCAAGCAGTACCTGAGCCTGACAGGGCGGCTGAGCATGCTCCAGGAGACGGTCAGGCGCCTTGACGGCCTTGAATGCTCGCCCCCGCTTATTGTCTGCAACGAGGAACACAGGTTCCTGGCGGCGGAGCAGATGCTGCAGCTGGGTCTGGAGGATATTTCCATCATTCTTGAGCCTGAAGGGCGAAACACGGCTCCGGCCATTGCCCTGGCCGCCATGCGGGCCATGCAGGACAAACAGGACCCGGTGCTGCTCGTTCTGGCCGCTGATCATCATGTCCGGGACCCGGGGGCGTTTCAGCAAAGCGTGCTCAAAGGCAGGGCCCTGGCTGAGCAGGACAGGCTGGTCACCTTCGGAATTGTCCCCCAGGGTCCTGAAACCGGATACGGCTATATCCAGAAGGGGCAGGCCATCGGGGAGGAGGGTTTTGCCATTGCCCGGTTTGTGGAGAAGCCGGACGCGGTCAAGGCTCTTTCCTATATTCAGTCCGGTGACTATTTCTGGAACAGCGGGATGTTCATGTTCCGGGCCGGGCTGTACCTGAAACAGCTTGAGCGCTTCCAGCCGGATATGTTCAGGGCGTGCAGGGCGGCCATGGACAATATCGCCTTTGACCTGCATTTTGTCAGGGTAGATAAAAAGGCTTTTCTTTCCTGTCCGGCGGACTCCATAGATTACGCGGTCATGGAAAAAACAGAGCTCGGGGTTATTGTGCCCATGGACGCAGGCTGGTGCGATGTCGGTTCCTGGTCCGCCCTCTGGGATATCAGCTCCAGGGATGAGCACGGCAACGCCCTCAAGGGGGACACCATGGCCCTGGACACCAGAAACAGCTTTGTGCACGCTGAAAGCAGGCTTGTGGCCACCCTTGGGGTTGAGGACCTGGTGGTGGTTGAAACCAGGGACGCGGTCCTTGTGGCCAGCAAGGATAAAGCCCAGCAGATCAAGTCAGTGGTCAGGGAAATCCAAAAGAGCAGGCGTAGCGAGCACATCACGCACCGGGAAGTGTTCAGACCCTGGGGATCATATGACTGCATTGATGTCGGAGGCAGGTATCAGGCCAAACGCATTACTGTAAAGCCCGGGGCTAAACTTTCTTTGCAGATGCATCACCACAGGGCTGAGCACTGGGTGGTGGTCTCAGGCACGGCCAGGGTGACCAACGGGGAAAAATCATTCCT
>PWNK01000107.1 GCA_003557865.1 Desulfonatronovibrio sp. | reverse complement strand
ACTTGAATAAATTAATGGTTTTGACTTACGGGCTCATGCTGGGAGTTTGCAGCAACAGAAAACAAATCAGGATGCAGGCTGACATCGCAGCATGGTGAATAGTTACAAAAAAATGAGATAAAAAATCAGGAGGTTAAAGATGATAATGGTCCAGACATTCAGCTCTCTGAAAATTATCAATAAAAACAGAATCTTGCTGGATATTTTTGAATGTCAAGTGCTGGGCGATCGAGGACAATTGCGCTGAGCTGCTTTGATTCATCAGCTGTGCAACGCCTGAAATGATATCCCGGTATTGCCGCACCAGAAGCATGTAAACGTTTGGCGGCATGCAAATGACAAGCCCTGCTTATTGAAATATGTATTACTGGGTAGCGCAGGACAGACAGGGATCAAAAAGACGCACGCAACGCCCGATAAGATATTCGCCTTCCTCGGAGAGACAGTCCCTGAGGGCGTGCCTCTCTGCGATGTCTCGAAGCAAAAGGTTGATAAAGGCGTTGTTGAATTGGGTCGCCACCAGCAGTCGGGCTTTTTCCAGAATACCGCGGTTTACCAGGTAGGTATGAACAAGTACGCCGCGCGGGGCCTCGATGACACCCATACCCTTCCCGCTCAAATTGGTATCTACTCTGTGTCTGATATCATTCAAGTCCAGGTCCTGGCACAGCTTCAGAATACGTTTGGCGGCCCAGAATATTTCAAGTAAGCGGCAGACATCAAAGGTTTCCAGGGTCAGCCCGGATTTATCCCTGAATATGTCCGCCATATTCAGGGCCTTAATTTCTTCATCTGCCAGGGGCCCGTCTTCCGCGAGAAATCTGGCCAGAGGACCAACCATGAGAATCCCGTCCGGAAAACCCAGGCGCGTCAGATAAGGCACCTTAGCCAAGCTGTCTCCCCCACGCATTTCAGAGATATGATCGGTAAACTCATCCCCCTGGAAAATATCCGTAATCCGGCTCTTCCGGTCGCAGATGCAGAACTGTGGCCCTGTGTCTTTGTCCCTGACTGAAAGCAGATTCAGACGCTGATCTTCCGGAAAAGGGATTCTTGATTCAGGCCTCTGAAACTTGCCGGTTTGGATGAGCCGGCTCACTCTTTCCTTCACCTCTGTGGCAGTTTCTTTTACCTGGTGGATTGTCTGCGCGTCAATGGGCTGGAGAAACCTGCCAACGTCCAGGGATACCGGATGGGTAGCCCGGCCGGCCAGCAGCTCTGTGATCTTCTGTCCTCCCAGACGCAGGGCATAAGCCTCATGAACCACTTCCGGATCTTTTTTCATAAGTTCGAAAATTCCCCCCTGGGCTCCCACAAAGTCCGGCATTGTCAGAAAGAAATAGGACAGAGAATGGCTGGCGATCCACTCCCCCAGGACCACGACATCCCTCAGGTTTTGCAGTGACTTTGAAGGAACAAAGCCCATAGCGTCCTCCACCGCGCGAATGCTTGCAACCTGGTGGGAGACACTGCACAGTCCGCAGATGCGGGAAACAATATGCGGAACATGTTCCACCCGCCTGCCCTGGACAAATTTTTCAAAACCCCTGAATTCGTGAACCATGAACCGGGCTGTTTTGATCCGACCTTCCTCCAGATGGATCTCGATGTTAGCGTTCCCCTCGATGCGGGTGGCTTTATTCAGATAAATGCGGGTCATCTTATCCTCGACTTTTCATTGCCCAGGTTCGGCTGGAAGGACAGAGCATTGTTGGTCCTGGTCCGAAGCAGTCTCAGGACCGGATTGACAGCTTCTTCACTTGCCTTGGAACGGGCCTTGACCATTCCCATGAAAACATCCTGGAGGGTCTCACCCTTGTGCAGACGGTTGAGTACAGTGCTGGAAGGACCGCGGCACCCCCAGCAGGGCGAGCCGGCTTTGGGACACGCGGCTTGACAGCCGCCCTGGGTCTGCGATCCCAGACACACGCTTCCCTGGGATAAAAAACAGGCCCTTGGGTCATCTTCTTGAGGAGGATTAAGGGAAATATAGTCATGCTTCCTGCTGCCGGGTTTTCTGCCGCATTCAGCGCAGACAACCTTGGCCGCTTTCCTGTCCCGGGGCGCGCCGGTGATTTCCATGACAAGCTGACAGAGCAGTTCCATATCCGGAGGACACCCAGGTATATAATAATCTACGCGAACAAAGTGGTCTAAGGTAAAGGCCCGGCGAAGAAGCCCTGTCTCGGCCTCCAGGCTGGAAAAACCCTTGCTGCCGGAAAGATAATAGGCATAGGAGTCAAGGGATTCACTGTAGGACTCCTGAATGAGATCTTCGATTTCATAACGGTTGGCCATGGACGGGATTCCGCCGATGGCGGCACAGGAACCCCAGGCAATAAGGTACCGGCACTTGGAACGGATTTCTTTGAGTTTTGCCTCGTCTTCCTTGACCCGGACTACGCCATCCACAACAGCGATTTCCGCTTCAGGAATACCGCCTTGGTCCATGAGCAGGGGACAGTAGACAAAACGGGTTCGATTCAGAAGTCTGGTCAGGCCCTCGGGCTTGTCAAGCAGAGCGGCCCCGCATCCGCCACAGGCTGACAGGGAAGCCACAACTGCCTGAAGCCGGTCAGGTTTTTTAATGGGGCGCGGAAGACATTTCCTGGCAACCTCCAGGGTCTCGTCTGGGTCCGTAAGCGCTGCCAAAAAAAGGCGCAGCCTCAGTACCAGCATTCGAAGCACGTTCAAGGCCACCAGGGGCTGGTTTCGGACCTGGTGGAAAAAAGTATCGTTGTTGATGGCTATCAGGTACGTGGGCTGAACAGCAAAGGCGTCGGACTGGCAGGGCACGCTTGCAAGCATGGCTGCTTCCCCGAAAAAATCTCCAGGACCCAGGCGGGTGGAAGGTTCAGAACCCAGCGCGTCACCGACCTCCACCTCGCCCTCGATGATGGCGTACATGTTATTGCCTGGTTCTCCGCGTTTATATACAGTCTGGCCGGGCTGGTAATACAGGCAGAGATCGTAAGGGATAAAGGATTCAGGGGTGAATAGAGAGGCAAGATGGCCGGATTCGGCCAATTTGGCTTCACTCCATGCCTCTGGTACTGGGAGTTCTGGTCCGTTGTTTCTCCCGGGTTCTGGTTCCTTAATCATTTCCCCTGAGTCAGAATCGCTGCTGGGCTCCTCTTTCAGAGCTTCATCTTCCTGGATCTTTTTGCGCAGCATATCCCTGGTACGCTCTATGCGGTAGCTGATGCACCTGATGAGGTGCAGGGCAACCCCTGGGTCCTGCTGCACTTTGGAGAGGAAGGCTTCCCTGGTCAGCGACAAAAGCCGTGTTTTCCGGATTGCCTTGACTGTTGCCGAGCGGCAGTAATCATCCACCAGGACCATCTCACCGAAGAAGTCCCCCTTTTCCAGCAGGGCCAGCACAAGATCGCCGTCCTTGTACCTGCGGCTGACCTCTATGGCGCCGGACTGGATAAGGAACATGGTATCGCCTTTCTCCCCCTGGCGGCAGACGATTTCTCCCCTGTGATAAACCTCTCCGTAAAGTTCTTCTCCCGGGCTCACCTTGGACCTCTTCAAATCAATTGAGTGCTGATGGTGTATAGAATACCCTGACCAGTCATTTTGAGTGATCATGGATTATATCAGGACATCCACTCGCTACTGCGTGTCTTGCTCTTCCTTCTGCCTGCCGGTCTTGAGCTGTTCGTCCAGCTGTTTCATGCTGTTGGCCAGGGCGTTGACGAAGTTGCCCGCCTGTTCTTTACACATGCCCTTCATGTCAGTATTTTACAAAAAAAATCAGATTCCTAGTGAAAGAAGCAGAATATGCCAAATATCGTTCATTTCCGTTATGTTGCGCTCATGAATCAAGCTGTAGCCGGATTGAAACCTTGTTCGTGAAAATGCTGGTCAAAGGTGAAAGCGGACTGAATGTTCAGGAAGCGCATTATTTCAAAGCTTATACAATCAACAAGGCTCAGGTTGCGTTTTGAAGCGGAGAGGACCGCGGAAACGCCCAACCTGTGCAGTTCCGAAGATACAAACTCCACGCGGACAATGGGCGTCATATTTGTCTGGAATAACCTCAAGGCCTCCATGCCCAGACGCCTCTGGATAAGCGCAAAAGATTCAACCAGCACGTAATTGCTGGTTATCAGCACGGTGTCATTTTCAAGCAGATTGCGCAGGACCTTCTCCGCAACCGGATGATTTTTGTCGTCTTTGTCCAGCAGGGCAAAAAAAGCCGACGTATCTACAAAGCATTTCATCCCTGAAACGCCCGGGACAGATATTCATCATGCTTTTCCGAAATATCCCCCTTGCCTGAACTGAATTTTCCCACAACTTCAAGAGCAAGCTTCTTCTTGCCGGCATCATAATCCATGGAGAATTTCTCTATGGAATCAATTGCTCTTCGGATAACCTCGGACACTGATATCCCTTGTTCCGCTGAAATTGACTTGACCAGTTTAGCTTGTTTTTCTGAAAGCTGAATCTGAGTTCTAACCATAACCTCCCCGCTAATCATCATGATGTCGTGGTTTGATGTAATGTTATCAGAACCAATCAATTTGTCAACTATTTGCAGAAAAGACTGGTTGAGGGTTAAATGTTTATGCAGCATAGGCCCTGAGGATCCTGAGAACGTGTATATGTCAATGGAATTAAACTTCCAGGAACTATGGTATCTTCTCAATAAGACCGGGCAGCCTTTCCTCGGTATTTCGTGCTGTCTGGACCCCGGCCTGCGCCGGGGTGACGGAATGAAGTGCCGCGTTGGCGAGTTCTCTCGGT
>PWNK01000040.1 GCA_003557865.1 Desulfonatronovibrio sp. | reverse complement strand
TCACCTGACGACATCTGGGATGAACCGGCAGTTGAGTACGCCAGTATGAGTCTGGCTGAAAAGGCCGGGCTCAATGTGCCAGGGGTTTCTCTATTAAAAACCAAAAAGGGCAACATTTTTTTAGTTGAAAGATTTGACCGCGATAATGAGGACCGGAAGCATATACTGTCAGGCATGACTATGGTGGGGGCTAAGCCCGGAATTATGTTTATCAATGAAAGGCATTCATATCAGGATCTTTGCCTGGCCATAGACAGGTTCGGCCATAAGGATTTTATCCAGAGGGACAAGGAAGAGCTGTATAAAAGGCTTATTTGCAACATCCTGCACAACAACGAAGATGATCATTTAAGGAATTTCGGTTTTATCTGGAATAAAGATGGGTGCAGGTTAAGTCCCTTTTATGATTTTACCCCATCCCCAAGTCCTGCCAGGCATTTGATGCTGAATCTTGGAAAGAACCAAACCGAGATGTCCCTTTCCAACGCATTGTCCCGGTGTGAGTTCTTTGGCCTGGACAGGGAAAAAGCTTTGAACATAGCCTTGAGTATAGTCCATGTGTTTAACAACTGGGAGAGCCACTTTGCAAACTGCGGTGTTTCCGCCAAAGACTTGAGCTCGTTGAGGATGGTCCTTGACCGGAATATTAGGATCGATCTGGAGTTCGACAAAGATGCGAAAAAAATCATGCAAAAGCATAGAACTTGATGCCAGCCCTGATCCTGCATTTGGGAAAAGGACTCCTAAATGTATGTAAATTTGACAAAGAGCAAGTTAACTGATGCGATCCCAGGAACCCCCATGGGTTTCCTGCCTAAGAAAAAGACCAGAGTCCTACACCTTAACTTGGCTCATTTTTTGTCCAATCAATGGGGACCACTTCACGTCAGGGTGCTCCCCTGCCTGTCGTAACATACTCTGCAAAGCCTCCATTGCCATTATGCCTCCTCGAAACAATCATAATCCATGCGCAACCTGACCAGCTGCCTCTGCATATCCGCGTGTTATGGAAAAAAATTGCCATGAAGTCTGAAACTCAAGCCACAGTACAGGCTTAATTACTCATATCACATCATGCGTGAAATGGGTAATAACGAGGCTTGATTACTCACTTTACGCATAGCGTGATGTGGGTAAAACGACTTCGGGTGCGGACAGTACCTGGGCGATCCTCTGGCTGGCGTGGCCGTCCCAGAGTTCGGGTACTCCTGAAGGCTTGAATTCCCCTGCCAGGATGCTCTCTACTTTTTTGCGCAAGAGATCCATGTCCCGGCCTATGAGCATGTTGCTTCCGGCTTCCAGGGTCACAGGCCGTTCGGTATTCTCCCGCAGGGTCAGGCAGGGTATGCGCAGGGCAGTAGTCTCCTCCTGCAGCCCGCCGCTGTCCGTGAGTACCTGGGCGGCATCCTTCCAGAGATAGAGAAAGTCGTCATAGCCCAGAGGGGGAAACAGGATCAGCCCCTTTTCTAAAGGCATGGACAGATCCTTTGGCTCCCGCATGCCGCTCATGAGCCCGAACTCTTCCAGCCTGGCCCTGGTCCTGGGATGACAGGGAAAGACCACCGGGATCTTTTGACTGATATCCTGCAAAGCCTGGACTATAGGCTCCAGATCCTTGCGGCGGTCCACGTTGGAGGGCCGGTGCAGAGTCAGGCAGGCGTACTGCCGGGGCAGTCCGGCCTTGAACCTCTTCATCTCAGGACTCGGCCCGTTTTTACTTAATATTTCCAGCTGATAAAACAGATTGTCGATCATGACATGACCCACAAAATGCACCGCTTCCGAAGGCTTGCCCTCGCGAAGCAGATTATCAGTTCCATGTTTTTCCGTGGTAAAGAATATATCCGTGATGGCATCCGTGGCCAGGCGATTGATCTCCTCGGGCATGGTCCGGTCACCGGAGCGCAGCCCGGCCTCCACATGCACCAGGCATATGCCCAGCTTTTTGGCTACCAGCCCGGCGGCAATGGTGGAATTGACATCCCCTACCACCAGGACCATATCCGGTTTTTCCTGAATGCATACTTCCTCGAACCTGACCATGATGGCCGCGGTCTGCTGAGCGTGACTCCCGGAACCCACCTCCAGGTTATAGTCCGGCCTGGGAATATCCAGTTCGTCAAAAAACGATCCAGACATGTTCCGGTCATAGTGCTGGCCGGTATGCACCAGCAGAGGCGCTATTCTATCCGGATAATCCTGCCTCAACACCCGCAGGACAGGCGCAATCTTCATAAAATTGGGCCTGGCCCCGGCCACCAAAATGATCTTAATCATGGTTTCTCCGAATCTGTTGAGTCCAAGGTTAATAATTCATGAACGGCCTGTAAAGGGGATCACCCACCAAGACCATCTTCCAGGACCAGAAGGGGTTGGAGAGCAGATAGACCTCCGCCAGGCTCAGCCTGCCGTCAGTTAAAAGCTTCATGAATATTTCCGGCGGCGGGAAGGCCTGAACATAGGGCTCACCAACCGGACCCAAAGTGGCTGCCACGCCTTCATCAAGCATTCTTTTACACCAGTAGTTTCCCCTTTTCAGACTCTGGCATTCTTGACTGGCGATATGATAGCCCACAGCACCCGGCTGCCATTCAAACGCTGGAACGTACCTGGCCAGACTGTACCATCCTACATACAAGGCAGCCTCAGGGCAGTCCCCTGGCTGAAAAAGCGCGCTGGTTTCTTCAACCACAACCGGCATGATGTTTTGCTGCTCAATATGCGCGGCTGCCTCATGAATTGAATAGTCATAAGCAGCATAACCCGAGCCAGGTCTGGTATCCGGCCTGGGCCATCTGGCGTCGAAATAAGCCCTGCCTTCAAGGCCTTGTTTTTCAGTCTCAATGCTGTCGTGGATTATCCTTTTAACCGTGTCCTGGTCAGGCCCGTCCAGCCTGGAAACCATGAGCACCTGATCAGCTGACACAGGCAGTCCGGTCTGATTGTGCAAGGGAACAAAGTATGGATTGGGAATCCACATGGCCAGAGAGTAATCATCAGCCTTGACCAGGGCCAGTTCAGAGTCAACAGAAGCGGAAGTATTTCTACGCTGATTTTCCTGGTTAATCCTCTGATTGACAGCGCTCAGCTGCTGTTCCAGGTCCTTCTTCTCCTCACCATCAGCCAGTTCCGAAAGCTTTCGGAGCTGCTCCCTTCTTTCACGAAGCTGCTGCATAAGGTTTTCTTCAGCCTCACTCACAGGTACGGCCCCCACCCTCAAGGGAACACCGTACATGATCAGGATGCAGCGAATGCCCGGGCCTTTTTCACTTTCATCCAGAAATCTTCTCACCGGAACAGCGATTCTTCGTTCATAGTCCTCACGGCTGACTGTTTCCCGGTCAGTCACCCAAAGCTGGACCAGGTTCTCTTCAGGGACCCCTCTTCGACCCATATAGTACTTTGCAAGCCCTACACTGCCCGAGGCGTTCCTGTTGGCCACCACCAGGATCTCATGAGGCTTAAGTGAAGCGAACGCCTCTTTTCCCCCAAAACAGAAAAGAAGCAGGAAAACCATCAAACCAAAAAAAACTTGATATAACTTTTTAATCATAAACACTCCTCAAATCCTGAGTCGTTTCCAAGGCTTGCACAAAATTGTAATAATCCTCAAAAACCATACAATTATTACACTTTTTGGATTAGCTCTCAGACCAATTCTGATTTACTGTTAGTTTCTGCTCAGAATAAAATCAAATGAAATGATTCCTGCACACAACGCGTCAAACGCGATATGTGCAAAATAGACATTGATTAAATCTGCCTTCAATGCTAAATGCACATAACTGGTTTGACGCGAAATGTGCAAAAAGGGGGTCTGCATGGACCATTTTGAGCCTGGCATAACAGGAAATGTACAGCGGATATTCAGAGCAAGGTACAAGCTGGATGAACCGGGGCTCATATCACATATTACCCAGCGTGCGGCAGGCAAAGACCCGCTGTTTCTGGACGACAGAGATTACCTGACCATGCTCGGCCTGCTCAGGGAAAGCTCTGAAAAATTCAACATCAGCTATTTCGCCCTGTGTTTAATGCATAACCATCTGCACATCCTGATCAAACCTCACAAAAAGAACCTGGTCCAGGCCATGCGCTCAATTTTTTCAAGATATGCCGCCAAATTCAATCACCGGTATGAACGCCGCGGCCATCTCTTTGGAGGACCCTACCGCCAGTCCGTCTGTCTGGACAACTCCTACCTGCTTTCAGCTTCCATATATATCCACCTGAACCCTGTACGCGCCGGCCTTACAGATAACCCAAACCAGTACAGGTGGTCCTCAAGTTCTCTTTACTGCCTGGACAAACCCAAAGAATCATTTGTTGATCCAGAACCGGTTCTGCAGCTTGTGCATGATGATCAAGGCGCAGCCCGCAGGGAATACAAAATGATACTGCAAAAAGCCCAGGGAGCGGAACCGGATAACGCCCTTGAACACAAAGGGGCCATTGAAAAATTCTGTGTACGCCTGGCTGAAATTTTTCCCGCTCTGTTTAAAAGGCTGGGCAAAAGGACCAGGGACGATCAGCTTCTTTCCCCTTCCATGCTGGAACTGACCGAACTAGAGCGCAGACTGCAAAACATGACTAGATCACCAAGCAGGTCAGATGAAAGCAGGACGGCAAAAAAATACATAATTGAACAGCTGCTGGCCAGAGGATTTAAGAAAACTGAGATCGCGAAGCGTATGGGTATCTCGCGAAGGTCGGTATATTATCTCCTCAATTCTCAGGCGAAACCATAGCCGATCATAGCCAT
>PWNK01000032.1 GCA_003557865.1 Desulfonatronovibrio sp. | reverse complement strand
GTTTGGTGCGCATAACTTGTTCAGCATCATGGGTTTGTTAATCGTTAAAAGGCTCTCTGTTCAAGAAAGACCTTACCCAGGGATCCGGGCTGTTCAGCCTGAGATCCTGAGGAGTTCCCCGGGCTGCCAGGGCCTTTCTTTTCTTGTCAAGGATGATCATCCTCTGCCCGATTTTAAAAATACTGCTCAGTTCGTGGGTGACGATGACAAAGGTTAATCTCAGGCTTCTGCTCAGGTTGAGAATTAATTCATCAAGTTCCAGCGATGTTATGGGGTCCAGCCCTGCCGAGGGCTCATCCAGAAAAAGAATAGCCGGATCCAGGGCCATGGCCCTGGCAATGGCCGCCCTTTTCTGCATGCCCCCGCTCAGTTCCGAAGGCATGTGATTCTCATACCCCAGGAGCCCGACCTGAAAGAGTTTGATTCTACTGACCAGATCCATGGCCGGCCTGGAAAGACTGGTAAATTCCTCAAGAGGCAGGCGGACGTTTTCCAGAAGGGTCATGGAGCCAAAAAGGGCTCCGCTTTGATAACTGATGCCGATCTCCCTCAGGATGTTCATTCTCTGAGATTCATCAGCTCCGGTCAAGTCCTGACCGTTGATAAGTATCTGCCCCGAAACAGGGGAATAGAGACCCATCATGTGCTTTAACAGGGTGCTTTTGCCGCTGCCCGAGTTCCCCAGGATGACGAATATTTCACCCGAATAGACATCAAATGAAATGTCGCTCATGAGTGTTTCATCTCCGAAACCCATACTCAGGTTTCTCACCGATACCACTACATGGTTGCTTTCGGACATTATTATATTCCCAGCAGAAAAAAGGTTACCGCAAATATCCCATCCGCAACCGCTATGAGCACTATCCCGCTGACCACCGCGCTGGTGGTGGAAAGACCGACCGCGCTTGCCCCGGTGGATGTCTGCAGTCCCCTGACGCATCCGATCCAGGCTACAAGAAGGCTGAAAACCACGGCCTTGAACATGCCCCCGGCAAAGTCGGAGAAACTCAGGGACATGGTTATCTGGTTTATGTAGGTGATCAGGGGATAGCCCAGGGTGATCATTACTATGGCCCCGCCTATCAGGCTGAAGACAATGAAAAACATGGTCAGAAAGGGCATAACCAGCATGGCGGCCAGCATCCTGGGGACAACAAGGAATTTTACCGGACTCAGTCCCATGGTGGTCAGGGCGTTGATTTCCTCGTTGATTTTCATGGTGCCTATTTCAGCGGCAAAGGATGACCCGGTCCGTCCGGCCATTAAAATGGCCGTTACCAGCGGGCCCAATTCCCTGACCATTGAAAGTCCCAGCAGTCTGGCCACAAATATTTCCGCCCCGAACATGCGCAGAGGCATGGCTGACTGGAAGGCAATTATCAGCCCCATCAGAAACCCGATGAGGCAGACAATAAATACCGCCCTGGCTCCTACGTTTTCGATATGCTTTAAGACATCCCTCCAGCGTATGGTCCGGGGATGGAACATGGAATAGGTGAAAGCCGATACAAACTGTCCCACAAAGGTGAAGAAGGCTTTTGTGTCATGACCGAGTTTGACTGTGGCCATGCCCAGCTCTTCAAAAATGGATTTTTTAGGATAAACAGGTCGTTCCAGGCAGTCGAAACAGGACAGCTGGAGCAGCATTTGCTGAAAATCAGAACGCAGGCCTTGGATATGGATACTGCCTCCCCTGTTTTCCATCATCCGGCTGAACTGCAGCAGGTAGGCCTGTCCGCTCATATCCAGATATTCAATATTCCCGGCATCAATGACCAGAGTGCTGATTCTCTTTTCTAAAAGCTCTTTTTCGGTTTCCTGCCACAACCGGCCGACAGTCCGTGTGTTAAGGCTGCCGTTTATCTTCAGGACCAGTTCTTGATCCGATGGCTGGTGGAAGGACCAGGAGATATTGCTGTTTTGGGCAGAAAGTGATGTGTTTGCAGAGGACATGGTTCTGGACTATTTTGATAACTATTGATCACATGTCAATATAATGTTTTACGAACAGCTTTCATGACCTGTTCAGGTTCAAGCAGGGTCATGCATCGGGCTTTACATTTTCCAATGAATTTTCCATGCAGGGAGCATGGCCTGCATGGAAGATGGGATTCAATGACCAGGTCGTGTTTACCGGTTGGATAAAACCCCCATTCTCTGCTGGTAGGCCCGAACAGGGCGACAACCCTGGTCCCTACAGCTGTGGCCAGATGCATTGGTCCGGAATCGCCGGTTACCAGGGCCTGGCAATTGCTGATAACAGCGCCTGTCTGCCGGATAGAGGTTTGATTGGTCAGATCTCTGGGGTTATTGGGGAAAAGGGGATAATTATTCTGGCCGATAATTATCCAGTCCAGGTCCGCAGCCTGAAGAAGCCTTACAAGAATTTTCCATTGTTCAGGCGGCCAGGCTTTGGCCTGGTGAGTGGCATACGGATGAACGCAGATGGTTTTCCTGTCTGGATCATGGTCTTTAATCAATGCCCTTGATTTTAAGATTTCGTGCTGTTGAAGATAAATCCTGGGAGTCAGAGAGAACTGGTCGGGAATATCCAGGGAAAGGGCTGAAGCATAGCGCTGGGGGACGTTTTTTTCAAGGAGCCTGTTTTTGAAGAACTGAAGACCTGTTTTAGCGTAAAGCCTTCGGTGCATGCTCATTTTGGGATAGGAATGGACTTTCCCCGGCCAAAGACGCTTGAAGAAGAAGGTCCTCAGGTTTCCATGAAGGTCAATCAGTTTCATAGAAGGATATCTATTCTTCAGGTAGTTGCAGAAATCCCACCATCCCCGTGCTGAAAGCGCTTCAGGTTTTACAGGTATAACCTTTTCAACACCTGGATGACGGTAAAATATCGGTGCATATTCATCCCTGGTTATTACCAGAAAACGGCAGCCTAGTGAATCATGCCAGCTGGCCAGAACTCCTGTGGTCAGCATTACGTCACCAAATGATCCCAGTCTGACTACCAGATGAACATCAGCCATGAAGCTTTTCCTTTATTCTGGCCATGACCGTTTCCGGAAGAATCTCGGTCATGCATTTATGATGTTTTTCCGGACAGCTGTTGTGACCGTGCAGTCCGCACGGTCTGCAGGAAATATCTGTTTCCAGGACGGTTGCCTTTTCTCCGCGGGGAAAGAAGCCCAGGCTTTTTGTTGTTGGACCGAACAAGGCGATTGTCGGGGTGTTCTGAGGCCATGCCAGGTGCATGGGTCCAGAGTCATTGGTAAGAAAGCAGTCCAGTTTCCCAAGATAAGCAGCCAGCTCGGGCAGGCTTAAGCGGCCTGCCAGGTTAATAATCCTGTGGGTGTTGTTCAGTCTGCCGGTAATATTGAGGGCTATATCTTCTTCACCGGGTCCCGCGAAAATGATGACCGTTGTCTCAGGTAACTCCCGGGCCATTTCAATGACCCGGGCAAAATTGTGCCGGGGCCATTGTTTGGTGGGCCAGGTAGAACCGGGATGAATGCCCAGAGTTTTGCCCCGGATGTTCTGTTCCCAGAAATGAGCCGCTTTATCTCTTGCCTGGCCGGGCAGGACAATGGCCGGCCATGTCTCCCTGGAGTCTATGTGCAGGGGACCCAGCAGCTGCAGGATTCTTTCAATTTCCTCCAGGTCGTTGAAAAGCCTGGGAACTGTTTCCGTACATGAGATAATGCTGTGCCAGGGATGGTTGTATCCAATACGTGTTTTTGCTCTGCTGCCTGAACATATTAAAGCGCTTCGCAGGCTGGTATGGGGACAGAGCCAGAGATCAAAGTCAAGCTGTCTAATCGTGGCAATGATTTTAAATATTCCTGCCATGCCCTTGTCCCTGCCTGATTTATCAAACTCAACAACGTGATAGCGAAGGTTGGCCTCAAAAAGCGATTTAAGGCCTCCCCGCACAAAAAAGTATATCTCTGAATCCGGAAATGATCTGGCGATTGTCTGCAGCAGGGGTAAAGTAAGGACTGCATCGCCCAGGAAGGCGGTCTGCCATATTCCTATGCGTTTAAATGTCATTGATCAGCCTTTGTCTGACCCAGGTCCAGGCTGAGTGTATATCCAGGGCCAGAGCTGTGGGTCTGTCCGGTCGCGGTTCAGGTTCAGACCATTCAAGGGGTCTTTCTGTCAATCCCAACATTTCCATGCTTTTTAAACCATGACCGGTAAGGGTAAGCACAGAGGCCTTGAATCCGCAGTTCCGGCCAAAGGCAATGTCTGAAAGCTTATCCCCGATGATTACTGACTCTTCAGCCCGGAGTCCATGTCTGGCTGAGATCATGTCCCACATTCCGGTTTCCGGCTTGCGGCACCCACACTTGTCATCTGGTTTATGAGGGCAGAACAGTGAATCCGAAATCCGGATCCCCTTATCAGTCAGCATCTGGCATAGTCTGTCCTGAACCAGGCGGTGATCATCCAGAGTGAAATACCTGCGTCCGATGCCGCTCTGGTTGGTCACCAGAAAAATGTCCAGTCCGGATTCCTTCATTTCCCGCATGGCTGCAATGGCCCCGGGGATGAAGACTATCTGTTCCGGGTTGCTCAGGTAATGCATGTCCTGGATTATGGTACCGTCCCGATCCAGAAAGACGTTTTTTATGGCCAAACCAGCTCCTTGATCACGGCAAAAGGGTAATAACCTGAATCCTTGAAAACAGGTTCCGGAAATCGTCAAAACGTCCTTGGAAGAGCCTGTCAGGGCGCATACTTCATAATCTTTAAGCTTGCGGGGCGTCAATCCTTGTGATAGCAGGAAGCTATATGTGGGAGCTGATTATTGCCTTCTCCCTGGCGGTTGTTGTTTCG
>PWNK01000132.1 GCA_003557865.1 Desulfonatronovibrio sp. | reverse complement strand
GGCGAGTTCTCTCGGTCGTCACCCCGGCGCAGGCCGGGGTCCAGGTGTTTTCTTTTGGTTCCATTGCCGGGAACTATTGAGAAGTTACAAAATTCGTTCTTAACCACTTGATTTTTATGTCATCCGTCTTCTGTACTCTGTCCCCTGTCCTCTGCGCCTCCCAAAAAGACCTTTTCGGGCGCCTCCTGAAGCTTCACCTCCAATCTTTCACCCCCGGCAGATTGTGACATAAAAGATATTATTCCGTAACCACAGCTTCATAAACAGCTGATAGTCAGCTCAATTGACCTGACAAGTGTCCGGTCAAACGTACCAGCTTGCGTTAAGACCTCCTGAAAACACGCAAGCAACGCCTCCTGTGCCCTGTCCGGCACCCATCATAAGCACCTTTTCAGCCTGATCCAAGCAGAAATCGACTTAAGGGTTTATGATGGGTGCCGGACAACCAGCAAGAATCAAGTCATAACCAGGTACTTGTATGCATAATGCTCATTAACCCGACAATTCGGACAAAAAGAGATATGAGGAATATACCAGACTGAAAAAAAATCGGTATCAAGACTCTTTAACACTCAACACCAGGACTTACAGCAGGAGCAAATGGATTATGCACGTGCAGCAAAGGGAAGACAACAGCCTTTTCCTTAAAGGGGGCATGTTCAAGAACCTTTTTTCCAAACGCAGACTGGTTCTGCTTTACTTTCAGATCAACGACCTGCACCTGTTTGAAAATTTTTACGGTTCAAGCATAGTCATGCAGGCCATGGGAAGAGCCTCCAGGGTTCTGAAAAACCTGAGCAATGACCTGCTGCCTGCCTTCCACAAGGTTGAGCAGTTTGATTACTGCGGCCATATCATAATCTTTGAAGCCGGAAATACCGCCCCCCGGGATATCCTGAACCTTTTGGTCAAGATAAAGCCGGTGCTCAGGGAAAATATCAACAAGGTTCTCTTTCCCATGACGGGACAAAAGGCAGATCTATCCATGGGCTACTCTTTCGTGTCAGCGGACAACGGAGCTCGCTCCTTTGAAGAGGCGGTGTACAGGGCTGCCCTGGAAGCCAGGCAGTCCTCCGCCTGCAAAATCAATTTTAATGAACTGCCACTTCTTCAGGAGCTTAAGTCCATCATCGAGCTTCACAAGATAAGTGTGGTTTATCAACCAATTATGGACTTCAAGACAAACAGAATCCTGGGCTGGGAATCCCTGTCAAGAGGCCCGGACAACAGTCATTTCCATACCCCCCTGGCCCTTTTCGAATTCGCTGAAGAAGCAGGGCTGTTATTTCATCTGGAAAGAACATGTCGAGAACAGGCCCTGAAAATGATCGGCTCTCTTGAAAAGGATCAGAAGCTGTTCCTGAATATCCATCCCAAAACCCTGGTGGACCCGAACTTTAAGACTGGGGAGACTCTGAATCTGCTGGAAAAATACGGACTGTCCCCGGGCAATGTTGTCTTTGAAATCACGGAAAGGCACAGCACCAAAAACTTCACCCTTTTTTTCGAGTCACTGAATCACTACCGGCAGCAGGGCTACCTGGTGGCTGTGGACGACTTGGGCGCCGGATACAACGGATTATTTTCCATCGCCGAAATCAAGCCTGACTTCATCAAGGTCGATATGAGCCTGACCCAGGGTGTTGAATCCAACCCGGCCAAAAGAGCCCTGGTTGAAGCAGTGATCACCTTTGCCGAAAAAATGAATTCCAAGGTGATAGCCGAAGGAATTGAAACCAGGGCTCAGCTGGAAGCTCTCATTGCCATGGGCGCCCATTTCGGACAAGGATACTACCTGTCAAAACCTGCATTCCCAAGACCATGCCCTGTATTTAACTTCAATTCATACGCCCCCAGAGAAATCCTGAGCAGAGCCAATTTTTTCGGGAGCATGAAAATCAGCGAACTGACCGAAAACAGCATCATGGTCAACAAGGATACCAAAATCAGCGCCATCAAAAAATACTTTGAAGACGACGACCCCATATCAGCCATAGTTGTGTGTGACCATGAAAGGCCCATCGGCCTGATCATGAGTCATCATCTTGATCAGCAGTTAAGCTATTTTTATGGAGTAGCTCTGTTTTACAGCCGGGACGTGACCCATCTGATGGATTCCAGCCCCCTGGTGGTTGACTCCGGAGATCTGGTGGAAGAAGTGGCCAACAAAGCGGTTAAAAGAAACAAGTACAAATATTTCGATCATATCATTGTAACTGATAAAGATAAGTTTCTGGGAACAGTCTCAGTGCAGAAGATGATGGAAACCCTGACCAGAATTCAGGTGGAAATCGCCAAGGGAGTCAATCCGTTGACCGGCCTTCCCGGCAACACTTATATTGAGAACGAGGTGGAATCCCGAATACACAGAAATGGTCGGAAAATCAGCATCATTTACGCTGATCTGGACAATTTCAAGGCCTACAACGATGTGTACGGATTCAAACAGGGAGATCAGATCATCCAGTTCATGGCCAGGGTCCTGACCTGGTCAGTGAAACGTCATGGATTCCACGATGATTTCATCGGCCATGTTGGAGGAGATGATTTCATTATCATCACCTGTACTTCAAGGGCTGACCGGATATGCACGGGAATTGTCAGGTGCTTCAAAAGACTCTGTAAAAATTTTTATTCTGAAGAAGATCGCCAGCGTGGATATATTCAGGCCAAGAACCGGGATGGCCAGGACAGGAAATTTCCCATGATTTCCATTTCCCTGGCCATTATTGACTGTTTTGAAAACATGACCTTGAACCAGATCAGCAAGCTGGCCGCAGGGACCAAAAGGCTGGCCAAGCTGCATCCCGGAAGTGTCTTTGTGCGCAACAGAAGGAGCGCTGATGAGGATGAGTGCACCGACTCCCGGAAGCTGACCGCTTTGGCAAATCATAATAACGCCGGTGTCTTCAAAAATTAACCTGAAAGGCACAAACCTATAACATTTCACCTGTATTGCCCGTGTCCAGACATGACCGGCTGCCCAGAACGGTCATCCCATGGACCGGGAAGCGAACCGATCCTTCCCTATCCTCAATTCTCCCTGTCCATGTAAACCTGAACATGATCATGCCCAACACTTGCCGCATAATGCCAATAAACCGGCCAGTCCGGAACAGGAGGTGCCCCAATGGAAAAGTATACCCGCGTTGACATGCATGTCCACTCCAGACATTCCATAAGACCGTCTCAATGGATACTGCAGAAGCTGGGCTGTGCTGAGAGCTACACCGAACCGGCTTATATCTACAAAAGACTTAAGAATAAGGGCATGGATCTGGTGACCATCACCGATCACAACGAGATTGAAGGCTGTCTGGAGATAGCTCATTTGGAAGGAGTATTTATCAGTGAGGAAATCACCTCATATTTTCCAGAAGATCAATGCAAGATTCATGTTCTGGCTTACGACATTACTGAAAAACAGCACATGGAGATTGACAGAGTCAGGCGGAATGTTTTTGAGCTGGTAAGCTTTCTGAACTCCAGCAACATTTTCCATGTTGTCGCCCATCCCCTGTTCTCCACCAACGGCAAACTGACTTACGATAATTTTGAGAAGCTTATCCTGCTGTTCAAGAATTTCGAATGTAACGGAGCAAGAGATGAAACCCTGAATACAAGCCTGCAGTATATTCTAAACCATCTCTGCCCAAGAGACTTTGAATATCTGGAAAACAAGCACGGATTCGAGGCCGTGGGACCTGTGCCCTGGGGAAAAAACTTTACCGGAGGATCCGACGATCACAGTTCCCTGAATATCGGACGGATGTTCACTCAAGTCCCGGGCAAATGCGACGTCGGATCCTTTCTCGAAAACATATCTCATGGAAAATCAACGCCCAGAGGCCCGGCATCAACTCCAAAAACCATGGGCCACAACCTTTACTCCATTGGTTATCAGTTCTGCAGGAAAAGGTTCTGCCTAAAGAAACATATTCCCAGAGACAGTTTCCTGCAGTTCATGGACAAAGCCCTCAACCCGGGACAGCCTTCCGGAAAAAACATGCTGGACAAAGTACTGGGCTTTATCAACAGCAAAAGGAGATTCAGACCAGGAACAGGCGGCAGGGAGCTGCACCAAATGCTGAGCATGGAAACCGAAAAGCTCATCAGATTTGATCCTGAAATTCAGAGAATAGTCAAAGACCCTGTTAACCCCCACGAACATATGGGAGCCAAATGGTACAGATTCGCCTGCAAGGCCGGAAACAGGGTTCTGGCCCATTCAGCTCAGCAGCTGCTGAAACAGGTTTCTTCCTCTGGGTTCATGAGTATTTTCCAGACCCTGGGTTCGGCCGGCAGCCTGTACACCATGCTTTCACCCTACTTTATTTCCTACAGCATGTTCAACCATGACCGCAAACTTTCCAGGGATTTCGTTGCCAGATTCAACTCACGCAAAAAGATTGCAGCCATGTCTTCTGATATCAAGGTGGCTCACTTTACGGACACCTTCTATGAAATAAACGGGGTCGCCCTGACTCTTCAGCAGCAGATCGCCACCGCGATGTCCACCCGGAAGGATATGACCATAATTACCTGCAGCCCTGATGGAGAGCCTCTTCATGAGGGTCCCGGGGTGAAAAACTTCCAGCCCATAGGAATATTTGAACTGCCTGAATACCCTGAACTTAAACTGTTCTATCCGCCTCTTCTGGAAATGATTGACTACTGCTTTGAACAGAAAATCACTCATCTTCATACTGCAACCCCCGGGCCCATAGGGCTGGCCGCCCTTGCCGTGTCCAAGCTGCTTGAGCTGCCTATATTCGGCACCTACCACACCTCTTTGCCCCAGTACACTGCCTTCCTCACGCAGGACCACGCCCTT
>PWNK01000161.1 GCA_003557865.1 Desulfonatronovibrio sp. | reverse complement strand
GCCGCCACTTCCGGGATTGCCAGCAGTGGTTTGGCCAGCACGTCCAGTCCCAGATCCCGGCAGGAAAAAAAATAACCTTTGGAGCCCCGGTATGAGTAGACCCGCCTGCAGGGCTGGACGCAGCGCCCCCTGAGTCCGCTTTTGCCGCCCAGAAAGCTGCTCCAGTAACAGCGCCCGGAAATGCCGTAGCACAGGGCCCCGTGCACAAAGACTTCCAGCCCCACACCCCCCCCGGGGACGGCCATCTGTCGGATTTCATCTATGGACAGTTCCCTGGGCAGAACCACCCGGGAAACGCCAAGTCTGCGCAACACAGCCATGCCCGGGGCAAGGTGAAAGTTTCCCAGGGTGGACAGGTGCAGCTCGCATTCCAGGCCGACCTGGCGGGCAATATCCACCAGGCCGGGATCGGAAAATATCACCGCGTCCGGACCCACCTGCCGTTTCAGCCGGTCAAGGAGCCTGCCCACCTTGTCCGCCTCATCCGGCTTGATCATGGTATTCAGGGCCAGGTAAACCCTGACCTTTCTGGAACGGGCAAGCCGGCTCAGCCCGGCCAGCTCCGAGACGGAAAAATTGTCCGCTTCCATGCGCGCTGAAAAGTGCTTGAGCCCGCAGTAAACAGCGTCAGCCCCGGCAGCCAGGGCGGCCAGAAATGACGGTCTGTTCCCGGCCGGGGCCAGAATTTCAGGGCTGTGCATATAAAAAACACCTGACTCTCTGCCCGGGGGATATATCCGTCCATCCGGGGTTTTGGCGCGAGCATATTTCCATTTTCCGGGGACACCTGGGATGAAAAAGACATCCCGAGGGCGGGTTCAGGGGATTGGGCGGCTCGGATTTGATCATCAGGTTTTTGCTTTTGATTTCAGGGTCCGGAACCGGGACCGCTGCCAGGAGGGCCATGGTATAGGGATGGCAGGGGCTGGTGTACAGTTTTTTCCTGTCCGCCACTTCAGCCAGCTCCCCGAGATACATGACCGCGATCCGGGAGCACAGGTACCTGACCACGGACAGGTCATGGGAGATGAACAGGTAGGACAGGCCCAGGTCCTGCTGCAGCTGCCTGAGCAGATTAAGTATCTGGGCCTGCACCGAAACATCCAGGGCCGAAACCGGCTCATCGCAGACAATCATATCCGGGTCCAGGCTGATGGCCCTGGCAACCGCGATTCTCTGCCTCTGTCCCCCGCTGAACTCATGCGGGTAGCGGGACATATTGGAGGCGGAGAGGCCCACCTTTTCCAAAAGCCTGGCCGTCTTCTCCCGGATATCTTTTCTGGAGCCCAGCCTGTGGATCTTGAGGGGTTCGGAAACAATATTTCCGATCTTCTGCCTGGGATTGAGGGAGGAAAATGGATCCTGAAAAATCATCTGGATCTTTCTGCTCTTGAGCAGGTCCGAGGTCGAGCCGGTTTTGCGGCCTCCCAGGAAGACACTGCCCTGGGTGGGCTTTTCCAGGCCGCAGGCGATTCTGCCCAGGGTGGACTTGCCGCAGCCCGACTCCCCCACCAGGCCCAGGGTCTCCCCCCTGCGGATCCCAAGGCTGACCATGTTCAACGCCCTGAGCCAGGCCGTGGTCTTGATCAGGCCCCCTTCCTTCAGGGGGTAAACCTTGGAAATGTCTTCCAGTTGAAGATAGGCCTGCTCACTCATGGTACAACCAGCACCTGACCTTTGAGCCGGTATTGAAGACCGGGGGCTCCTTTTCTGCGCAGACCGGCATCTTCTGCGGACACCTGGGATGAAAAGGACATCCCCTGGGCAGGTTGGAAATTTCAGGAACCGTCCCTGGTATAGGTTCCAGGTCCTGTTCCCTGTCCAGCCTGGGCAGGGAAGACAGCAGCCCCCGGGTGTAGGGGTGCCTTGGTCCGGCCAGGACATCTTCTACAGACCCATGTTCAACGACCCGCCCCGAATACATGACCGCCATTTCATGGCAGACCTGGGCCACCACGCCCAGGTCATGAGTGATAAGCACCGTGGATGTCCTGCTTCTGTCCTGAAGATCCCGGATGATCTCCAGGATCTGGGCCTGGATGGTTACGTCCAGGGCGGTGGTGGGCTCGTCGGCCAGAATGATCCTGGGGGAGCAGGCCAGGGCCATGGCGATGATCACCCTCTGGCGCATCCCTCCTGAAAGCTGGTGGGGAAAGTCATTGTAGCGCTTTTCCGGAGCCGGGATGCCCACGAGCTTGAGCAGCTCGACTCCCTTTTCCCGGGCCTGGTTTTTGGACAGCTTTTTATGATAAATCAGTGTTTCGCTGATCTGGGCGCCCACCCTGAACACGGGATTGAGGGCGGACATGGGCTCCTGGAAAATCATGGAAATATCATTGCCCCGGACGGCACGCAGCTCCTTTTCAGACAGCCTGGTCAGGTCCCGTCCGTCAAAGAGCACTTCCCCGGAGGTAATTTTCCCCGGAGGCGAGGGAACTAGACCCAGGATAGACAGGGCAAGCATGGTCTTGCCGCAGCCCGACTCCCCCACCAGGGCCAGGCTTTTCCCCTGGTAAAGGCGCAGGGACACATTGTCCACGGCCCTGACCGGTCCTTGCCTTAAAAAGAATGTGGTGGTCAGGTTGTTTATTTCCAGAACAGGCTGCATGCTGTCTCCTCGAGAGACCGTATATCCTTGAATGCTGAGACCGGAGTCTTTGGCGTCCCCAGGGGGGTTTGAACCCCCGTTTCCGGCGTGAGAGGCCGGCGTCCTGGGCCACTAGACGATGGGGACGTAGGGAAATGAATAACCAGATATGGTGGGCCGTGCAGGGGTCGAACCTGCGACTCTCTGCTTAAAAGGCAGATACTCTACCGACTGAGTTAACGGCCCATGTCGTGAAAAAAAATTTTCTAGTATTCATCCAGTGAATTGTCAACCAAAAAAGCTCAGGGCCGATGCAAACCAGGGCTTAAGTCCCATGGCAGGCACAGCTGCCGGTCCTGAAAGTTCTGGCTGGTCACAAACCCCTGGGCCATGAAAATGGCAACCCCCTGCCGCAGACAGCCTGTCAGGCCGGGGTAATTACTTCCATCCCCCCCATGTACGGACGAAGGACCCGGGGAACAACCACGCTTCCGTCCTCCTGCTGATAGTTCTCAAGAATAGCGACCATGGTCCGGCCCACAGCAAGACCTGAACCGTTGAGGGTATGCACAAACCGGGTGTTTCTGCCACCAGCCGGCCTGAACTTGATATTTGCCCGTCTGGCCTGAAAATCCTCAAAGTTGGAGCATGATGAAATTTCCCGGTATTTGCCCTGTCCAGGAAGCCAGACCTCAATGTCATAGGTCTTGGCCGAGCCAAAGCCGAGGTCCCCGGCGCACAGGGTGACCACCCGGTAATGCAGCTCCAGGAGCTGCAGTATCTTTTCCGCGTGGGACAGAAGAATTTCCAGCTGCTCATAGGACCTGTCAGGATGGGCAAACCAGACCAGTTCCACCTTGTTGAACTGGTGCTGCCGGACAATTCCCCTGGTGTCCTTGCCGTGGGAGCCGGCTTCGGAGCGGAAGCAGCCGGTAAAGGCGGCGTATCCTTTGGGCAGCTCATGTTCAGAGAGCACTTCCGAGCGATGGATATTGGTCAGGGGAACTTCAGCCGTGGGTATCAGAAAGTAATCCCAGTTCTCCAGCTTGAACAGGTCTGACTCAAACTTGGGCAGCTGGCCGGTGGCGGTCATGCTGGCCCTGTTGACCATCATGGGCGGAATGGTCTCAATATAGCCATGCTCCCTGGTCTGGACATCCAGCATAAAATTAATAAGAGCCCTTTCCATGCGCGCGGCCCAACCGAAATAAAAGGCGAACCTGGAACCGGTGACAACGGCCGCCCTCTCAAAATCAAGCCCTTTCAGCCTGGTCCCTGTTTCCCAGTGCTCCAGCGGCTTGAATGTAAACCCGGGCCTGCGCCCCCAGCTTTTGAGCTCCAGGTTGTCTTCTTCACTAAGCCCCTCCGGGACGTCATCGTGGACAATATTGGGCGCGGACATGAGCCAGTCCCGCACCTTTTCATCAATCTCCCTCAGGGCGGCGTCCAGATCCCTGATCCTGGCTGACAGCTCTCCCAGTCCGGACAGCAGCTCCCCGGCGTCCCGGTTCTCCTTCTTGGCCCTGGCCACTTGAGCGGAAGCCCTGTTGCGCTCCATTTTCAGCTCTTCAGCCTCCTGAATGATACGCCTTCGCTGTTGATCCAGGCCTAAAAAGATCTCCATGTCCAGATCAGACCCTCTTTTTCGCAGGCTCTCTGCAACCAGCCCGGGGTTCTTGCGAATCAGCTTAATATCGAGCATCTTGTTTTCCAAATGGTTTCAGGTTGGTGCCGGCTGTTCTCCCGGCTAAGGATTTAAAAAGTTGTATGCCGCCCGCAAAGCGGCTCTGCCGGTGAGGGGAAAAACCGGTTCCCGCTCATCTGCCCAAAATCAGCCCTTTTGTCAAAGTATGCCGCCTGGTTATTTTTTCAAAAAAAAGTTAGCACTCGCCCTTGACGAGTGCTAACAGTGTGTTTATAAAACGGATTGTTTTTTGTTTGACCCCAAAAATCAAAATAATTTTTATGGAGGTAAATGTTATGAATTTGAAGCCTTTGCACGACAGGGTGCTGGTCAAACGTCTTGAGGAAGAAGAAGTAACCAAGGGTGGAATTATCATCCCCGACACTGCCAAGGAAAAGCCCATCAAGGGAGAAGTGGTTGCCGCAGGACCAGGCAAGTCAGCTGATGACGGCAAGCTGATCCCCATGTCCGTCAAGGCCGGAGACAATGTGCTCTTTAATAAGTACGCCGGCACAGAAGTCAAGATTGACGGAGTTGAGCACCTGGTCATGCGCGAAGACGACATTCTGGCAATTATCGAGTAAGACAAGCTATCAATTTTTTAAGGAGGAATTAATATGGCTGCCAAGCAGATAGTATTTGATGTTAAAGCACGGGAGAAACTTCAGAGAGGCATGGACAAGCTGGCCGAGGCTGTCAAGGTAACTCTCGGGCCCAAGGGAAGAAACGTAGTTATTGAGAAATCTTTCGGTTCCCCGACCATCACCAAGGATGGAGTCACCGTTGCCAAGGAAATTGAACTGGAAGACAAGTTCGAAAACATGGGCGCCCAGATGGTCAAGGAAGTGGCCTCCAAGACCAGCGACGTGGCCGGCGACGGAACCACCACCGCCACGGTCCTGGCCCAGGCCATCTTTAACGAGGGCATCAAGCTAGTGGCTGCCGGACGCAACCCCATGGCCATCAAGAGAGGCGTGGAAAAAGCTGTGGAAGCGGTTGTGGCCCAGCTGGACAAGATTGCCAAGCCCACCAGGGATCAGAAGGAAATCGCCCAGGTGGGAACCATTTCCGCCAACAACGACGCCACCATCGGCAACATCATAGCCGAAGCCATGAACAAGGTCGGCAAGGAAGGGGTTATCACAGTCGAGGAGGCCAAAGGTCTTGAAACCACCCTGGAAGTTGTTGAAGGCATGCAGTTTGACCGCGGGTATCTCTCCCCCTACTTTGTCACTGATGCCGAAAAAATGGTCTGCGAAATGGATGAACCCCTGATCCTGCTGTGCGAAAAGAAAATTTCAGCCATGAAGGACCTGCTCCCCGTCCTGGAACAGGTTGCCAAAATGAGCAAACCCCTGGTTATCGTCGCTGAAGACATCGAGGGCGAAGCACTGGCTACCCTGGTGGTCAACAAGCTGCGCGGAACCCTCCAGGTCACCGCTGTCAAGGCCCCGGGATTCGGCGAAAGACGTAAGGCCATGCTCCAGGATATTGCCATCCTGACCGGCGGCCAGGTGGTATCTGAAGATCTGGGCATCAAGCTGGAAAACATCTCGGTGAACGACCTGGGCAGCGCCAAACGGGTGGTGGTGGACAAGGAAAACACCACCATTGTTGACGGAGCTGGACAAAGCCAGGACATCAAGGCCAGGGTCAAGCAGATCCGCGCCGAGATAGACGAAACCACTTCCGATTATGACCGGGAAAAGCTTCAGGAAAGACTGGCCAAGATCGTGGGCGGTGTCGCAGTTATTAATGTCGGGGCCGCAACCGAGACCGAGATGAAGGAAAAGAAAGCCCGGGTTGAGGACGCCCTCAATGCCACCAGGGCCGCAGTTGAAGAGGGCATTATCCCCGGCGGCGGCGTGGCCTATATCCGCACCCTGCCCTCTCTGGACAAGGTCAAGGCTGCTGATGACGATGAAAAGGCCGGAGTGGAGATAGTGCGCAAGGCCATTGTCTATCCTCTGCGCCAGATATGCATCAACGCCGGCTTTGAAGGCGCCCTGATCATTGAAAAGGTCAAGACCACCAAGGACGGCCACGGTTTCAACGCTGCCACCGGCGAATTTGAAGACCTGATCAAGGCCGGGGTCATTGATCCCAAGAAGGTGGCCCGCATTGCCCTTCAGAATGCTTCTTCTGTAGCTTCACTGCTCATGACCACGGAAGCGGCCATCGCAGAAAAACCTGAGGACAAGAAGGATGCGCCGGCCATGCCCGGTGGAATGGGCGGAATGGGCGGAATGGGCGGAATGTATTAATTCCCCCGTTTTTAACATATACCTGTTAGAAAAGGCCGGGTGCACCCCGGCCTTTTCTGTTTTTCAGGACTTGTCATTATCAGGACTTACGGATAGTTATCATTGCCCTGATGCCTGATAATAACCATTTGTTTTCTGGTTCCCACGGTGGAAACATTTTTGAAGCCGCCCGGCATGCCCGATGCCGTCCCGAGCAGATCATTGACTTTTCCGCCAGCATAAACCCCCTGGGCCCGCCTGCAGGCCTTGGGTCCCGCCTGGCAGACAGCCTCTGGAAAATCAGCCATTACCCCGCCCCGGGCAGCCCCGGTCTTGTCCGCTCCGCGGCAAAGCGCTTCGGCATTGATCCGGAAATGATCCTGGCGGCCAACGGGGCAACCGAACTTCTGGACCTGGCCCCGAGAGCCTTTGGCTGCGTCAGGGTCTTGATCCCTGTTCCTGCCTACTCCGGTTATGCTCAGGCTGCGGCAAAAAGCAGGTGCAGGATAAAACACTTCTACCCCGGGAAGCATTCAGGAACATTATTCCCCCGGCTTGAAGACATATCCGAACAGATCAGGGATCAGACCATGGTCTTTCTCGGACGGCCCGGCAACCCCACCGGGCACCTGCCCTGCAGAAAAACACTCATAAAGATCATGACCGCAAAACCCGGGGCTTTTTTTGTTATTGACGAGTCTTTTCTGGACTTCACCCGGGAAAAGTCCCTGGCCGGATCTTTACCTCCCAATGCGTTTGTTGTCTATTCTCTGACCAAGTTCTACGCCTTGCCCGGTCTTCGCCTGGGACTGGGAATGGGCAGGCCTGAGGTCGTCAGCAGAATCGCCGCCCTTGTATCTCCCTGGTCGGTCAACACCCTGGCCCAGGAAGCAGGAATTTTCTGCCTTGAAAGTCCGGGTTTCAGGGAAAAAAGCAGGAAGACAATGTCAGGGCTTAAAAAGAAATTCCTGGCTGGTCTGAATAAGCTCAGGGGTCTGCAGGTTCTGCCCGGTGAAGCCAACTTCCTGCTCTGCAGGATTACCCTTCCCGGTGTTTCAGCCAGAAACCTGGCCGATCAGCTTATCCGGCACAGGATACTTATCCGTCCGGCGGACAACTTTTTGGGCCTTGATGAACAATGGTTCCGCCTGGCTGTCAAGACAGAACAGCATAACTCGCTGCTCTGCAGCACTTTGGAACAGATCCTCTCAGGACCCCGGCCCGCCCCCCCAAAAAGCGCGGCAAAAGCAACTCCGGCCCTCATGGTCCTGGGGACTTCCTCCGGGGCGGGCAAAAGCATCCTGGCCGCGGCACTTGGCCGAATCCTGCGTCAGGACGGGGTGAATGTAGCGCCGTTCAAGGCCCAGAACATGTCTCTTAACTCCTTTGTCACAGTCCGAGGAGAGGAGATGGGCAGGGCCCAGGTGGTGCAGGCCAGGGCCTGCGGCATTGAGCCTGACGCGCGCATGAACCCGGTGCTTCTCAAGCCCTCCTCTGATACCGGCTCCCAGGTGATTGTCATGGGAAAACCCCTGGGCAGCATGGAGGTCAACCAATATATTCTTTTCAAGGAAAAACTTTTTCACCGGGTCAAGTCCGCCTATGACTGTCTGGCCTCAGAACATGAGGTGATAATCCTGGAAGGCGCCGGCAGCCCGGCCGAGATCAACCTTAAAAAACACGATCTGGTCAACATGAACATGGCCCGCCACGCCAGAGCCAGGGCCCTGCTGGTGGGAGATATTGACCGGGGCGGGGTCTTTGCCTCTTTTGTGGGCACAATGGCCCTGCTCCGGGACTGGGAAAAAGAGCTGGTGGCCGGCCTGGTCATCAACAAGTTCAGGGGCCAGAAGGATCTTCTGCAGAGCGCTGTGGACCATACAGCCATGGTCACCGGACGCCGTGTCCTGGGCGTCATTCCTTATGTGCACAGCCTCGGGCTGCCTGAAGAAGACTCCCTGGCCTTTAAAAACAGCAGCAAAAAAAACTTAAGACGCGGCCGGGATACTGTAAATATCGGGATCATTGACCTGCCCCATATCTCTAACTTCACTGATTTTGATCCCCTTTATCCGGAACCGGATGTAGAACTGGAAATCATCAGGAACAGGCTTGACTTTCATGACCGGCTGGACGTTGTCATCCTGCCCGGAAGCAAGAATGTTCCTGCGGATCTCAGGGCCCTCAGGGAATCAGGACTGGACAGACTGGTTTTTGAATACGCCGGCATCCCGGACAGGGAAATCGTGGGCGTCTGCGGGGGGATGCAGATGCTGGGACTGGGCGTCAACGACCCCTGGGGAGTGGAGTCCGGGGCGGTTTATACCCCGGGACTCGGCCTGCTCCCCCTGGAAACGGAAATCAGGTCCGGCAAAACCCTGAAACAGGTTGCAGCGTTCTGGAACACTGAAAAGAAAATCCCGGTCCGGGGCTATGAGATCCATCACGGCAGAACAACCATCACCGGAAAAGTGACAGAGCCGGTTCCCCCTGACCAAGGCCGCCTGCTTGCGGTGGCCCACCCTGATCTTCCAGTATGGGGAACCTATATTCACGGCATATTTGACAGCGATGAGTTCAGAAGGTTCTGGCTGGACAGGGTCAGGGCCAGAAAGGGACTGAACCCCCTGGGCAGAATTCAGACCAGCTATGAGCTTGACCCCGCCCTGGACAGGCTGGCAGGGGTTGTCAGGGATAACCTGGATATCAGGGTGGTTTACCGGATCCTGGGGCTTTAGACCAATCACCCCGGGCTGGACTTCCAGGACGGGCGGAGCTCATGAGGCGGTTTAGAGCTGGTGAATTAAATCACAATCACGTGCCCCGGTTCCGGCAGGACTCCCCTGACCCCTTTTTTCTGCAGCCGGGCCTGGACCAGCTGTCCGTTACTTTTTCTCTCAGCACGCTGCATATGCACTGCGGCGACATGTCTTATGCCTGCCGCAGCTGCAAAGGCCCCGGCTTCCTCCACGTTGCTGTGTCCATGCTTGCTGGAGTCAAGAGAAAAAGTCTCAAATATGCCCAGGTCGCAGTCATGGACAACTTTCCGGGCTGATTCAGGAACCCTGCCGTCGCCGGTATAAAAGAGGCTCTTTCCACGAAAATCAAACCTGACCCCGAGGCAGGCCTGGGGATGATCAATCTCAACCGCTCTGGCCCTTATTCCACAGATCTCAAAGGGCTGCCGGGAATCTGCCTCCGAGAAGACGATTCCAAAGGATAGCCGGGTCATTTTTCCCGGATAAGCCAGCTCCATGGCCCAGGTCACCGCTTCTTTTATGCCCTTCACCCCGCAGATATGCAGGTCTTTTTGTCTGCCGTGCTCACTGAGTCTGATCAGCAGCTGGGGCAGCCCGAAGAAATGGTCTCCGTGCAGGTGGGATATCCATACTCCGTCCAGCTCAAGGGGGTCGGAATACATTTTCCAGAAGGAAGGGGCGGCTGTAAAACCGCAGTCCAGCAGGATGCGGACTGGGATCCGCTTATCCAGAAAAATGGCCAGGATGCTGGTGTTGGGATAATCCTGGTCAAAGGCCTCCCCAACTCCGCAGAACACCACTTTTATGTCCTGGCCTTTCATTTTCGGCTGACCTATTAGTAGAGTCCTTTGGCCTGATTCTGGGTGATGATGAAGGCGATGGAAAAAAGATGATTGATGAAGTCCACGTATTCCACGGCCACATTGGGGGGGGCAGTGATCCTGGCCGGAGCAAAGTTGACTATGCCCTTGATGCCCGCCTCCAGGAGATAATTAACAGCCCTTTGCGCTCTTTCCGGAGGGGTGGTGATGATCCCTATCTCCACATTGAGTTCCCTGCTTTTATCCTGCAGCCTGCTGGAACAGTAAACCTCCAGACCGTTTACTTCCTCCCCGATTTTGAAGGGATCACAGTCAAAGGCACCCACAATGACGAATCCTCTCTTGCGCAGGATATTGTACCTGAGCAGGGCCCGGCCCAGGTTTCCGACTCCCACCAGGGCCACATTCCAGGTACGGTCAAGTCCCAGGCTCTGCTTGATGGCCTCCTTGAGTTCAAAAACATGGTAGCCCACACCCCGCAACCCGAATTCTCCAAAGTAGGCAAGATCTTTGCGGATCTGGGAAGGGTTGACCCCGCAGGACACCGCCAGTTTCTCAGAGGATACCACCTTGACCCCGTGCTGCTCCATTGCTTCCAGTTCCTGGACATAGATGGCCAGCCTGGAAATGGTTGCCCGCGGGATTCTTTCAAATTTCTGATAGGGCATAGTGAAATTTTTAGCAATCTTTTACGCAAAAAAAGGGGAGGGCCCGTAGCCCTCCCCTTTGTCCAGACTAGATAAACGGGTTGGCGAACAGAAGGATCAGGTTGATAACCAGAGCGTAAATGGCCAGAGATTCGATCATGGCCAGACCGATGAGCAGGGTAACTGTGATCTTACCGCTGGCTTCAGGGTTGCGGGCTGTTCCTTCACAAGCGCCCTTGAGGCCCAGTCCCTGTCCAATGCCGGTTCCAATGGCTGCGATGCCCATGCCCAAGGCAGTGGCCAAGGCAATATTGGAAATTACTTCGGGAGCGACGTCAGCGGCAAAAGCTACACTGGCCACACCAACCAGCAGGAACGTGTTCAGAATCACCAAGATAGTCTTACGCATTACAAAACCTCCTAAGAATGTTATTTATTTGGTCAAAAGACCATTTCCCCCAAAAAAAGAATGATCGTACCGAGAGCTTTCAGGCCGGATTACTCAAAATACATCCGGACCAGTTAGTGAGCTTCTTCAAAGGCCTCCTTGAGGTACATCATGGTCAGCATGAAGAAGACAAAGGCCTGCATGGTCTTAAGCAGCAGGAAGAGAATGAATATGGGCAGCGAACCCAGCAACGGGGCAAGGATAAACATGACCGCGATGGTAATTTCTTCGGCGCGGATATTTCCGAACAAACGCAAAGCCAGTGAAAGAGGGCGGGCCAGGTGACTGACCACTTCAATAGGAAACATGATCGGCGCAAACCACCAGTAAGGGCCCATGAACTTCTTGATATACTTGGCCCCGTGTATCCTGATGCCCCAGTAATTATAATAGACAAACACGAAAAGGGCCATACAGGCGGTGGTGTTGATATTGGCAGTTGCCGCGTCAATACTGGGAATCAACCCGGATACGTTTAGCACCCAGATATATATGAGCAACGTGAAAAGAACAGGGAAAACCTTTCTTCCTGACTCGCCCATGTTGGCCACTACAAAGTCTTCCACACCCTTGATCAAAAATTCAAAAAAGTTTTGAACCCCTCTGGGCACAAGAGTCATCCTTCGGGTGGCCATCCATCCTACCAGCACCAGCAGGGCAATGAAAAACCAGGAGTAAAGAACATGTTGAGGGATATTCAGCCCCAACAGCTTAAAAAACTCCTTCAAAAACATCCATTGATAAAGATCTTCCATTTATTAAGCCTCCTTGAGTTTTTGACCTACCAGAGTGGCGCCAAAGATTAAAATATTCAAAAGGACAACACTTAAGCCAGTTAATAATGAAAAAATATTTGCATTCCAGAATACTATGGCCAAATATATGATCAGGCCCATAATTCCCAGCCTGATATAAAAACTGAACAATAAAGGATAGATGGCTCGTTTTCTAATATGAATCAATTCCTGAATGAGTTTGGCCAGGAAATAAAAATTCAGGGTTCCCAGAGCCGCTCCGGTGACAAATCCAATTAGCACCGGACCGGAAAAAACGAGAAGAACGATTAACGACCCAAGAACACTAAGATATATCTGGTTACGGACTAAACGGCGGACCTGGGGCAGAGCCAGCCCCCTGCTTTGAAGAAAATTTTCAACTACTCTGTTCAGGCTTGCTGGAATCAATTTTTTTATCCGCCTTATCCGCCTCATGAATTTTCTTGGCTTCATGATACATGTTTTTGAATCCGGCCGCAATCCCAAAAAACAGGAAGGCGATCAGTAACCAGGGCTCAGTGCCCAGCCACTTGTCCAGAAAATACCCAATGGCGAATCCGACAAAGGTACAGGAAACCAGATGTATTCCCAGAAGACTGGCTTTGCCCAGGTCTCCCCATAAAGCCTGTTTTTTTTTTGATCTGAAAAACATATTATTTTCCGAGCCTTATTGCCCTGATGTTCGTTAATTTGTTCATTCGTTCACAAGGTCAAGCAATTAGCATACGAATTTACCCCAAGTCAATCCAAATCATGGAAGGAATTTTTTACCTGAAAAAAACTTTTGAAGTCAATATCCAACGAGTTTCCAATTTCAATCTTGATATCCCGGGTGGAAGGCTATATAAAGCCGAGTTTAACTGAAATTATTCACCTCAGAAATGGGCCTGCCCTGATCCTGCCGGTCAAATCCCGGCCTGGTCCGGCAGTGTCAGTTGACAGAGAGCATAGATGAAAAAAAGCAAACCATTGCCTGCTTCCAGGCTCAGCGTTTCCCTTGCCCCGTCCCAACTGGGATTCACCCATACCGGATCAGTGCGCACTACTGACTGCGATTCAAGAAAATGCCAGCAAAGGGCATATGAGGCCCTGGAACTGGCGCTGTCGATAAACTGTCCAGGCTACAATATTTATCTTTCAGGGGAAAAAGGCCTCGGCAGAACAAGGTTTGTCAGGGATTTTCTTGGACCCCGCGCCGCTTCCATGGAAACTCCGGGTGATCTGATCTATGTCAACAATTTCCAGGACTCTGACCGGCCGCTGGTGATGAAAACCCCTCCCGGCCTGGCCAGACAGTTCAAAAAGGATCTGACCGCGGCAGTTAAAAAAATCAGAGAATCCATTCCCTCCGGGTTTGAGCAGGATTTTTATGTACGCAAACACGGTGATATCATTAAGGAATACAACGACACCCGGGAGAATCTTCTCAGCCGGATGGAAAACCAGGCCAACAAGAACGGATTCAGCCTCAATGTTGACGAAAACGGCTCTCTGACTCTTTTTCCTCTGGTAGAAGGCAAGGTGCTGACCCCGGAAGAATTTGAAAAGCTCAACCCGGAACTCAAAAAAAATCTCAAAGGAGAAAGCAGCAGGATAATGGAGGCCTTGCTCGGTCTTTCCAGGCAGATCACCAAAAAGGAACAGGACCTCCGTGAAAACGAGAAGCAGCTGGAGCAGGAGGTTGCGGGAGAGAGGACTGATTCATGCCTCAAGGAAATCAGCAGCACCTACGGACATATTCCAGGGCTCAAGGATTTTCTTCTGGACCTGAAAAACGACATCCTGGAAAACCTTGATCATTTCAAACCCCGGGAGCAGACCCAGGAATCAGGCGCGGATCTCTTCTCCGGCAGCCAGGAAGGTTTCTTCTCCAGATACGATGTGAACATCTTCGTGGACAGTGCGGGCCTGAAAGGAGCACCCGTGCTCATCGAGGACAATCCCGTGTACTTCAATCTGCTGGGATGCATTGAGCGCGAGTCAGAGATGGGAACCTATTATACCGATTTCACCCTGCTCAAGGCCGGAAGCATCCACAAAGCCAATGGCGGATTCCTCGTCCTGCGGGCGGAAGACATCCTTTCTCAGCCCCAGTCCTGGGAGGGACTTTTGAGATGCCTGCGCTCGGGCAAAGCTGAAATCGACGACCCTTCAGATCACTACGACATGGTCCGCACCAGGACAATCCGTCCTGAGCCGGTCCCCCTGGAAATCAAGATCATCATCATTGGTTCTGATGATGTTTATGAACTCCTGCTTGAGGCTGACGAAAGGTTTGCCAAGCTTTTCAAAATCAAGGCCCATATGCAGGATTCAATGGTCAGATGCAGGGATTCAATCCGTGAACAGAGCCTCACCCTGGCCAGAATCGCCCAGAACACCAGACTGCTTTCTTTTACCAGAGAAGCGGTAGCCGCCCTCATTGACCATTCATCAAGGCTGGCCGGAGATCAGCAGAAACTGTCCCTCAAGCTTTCTCATCTGACCGAACTGATGATTGAGTCCAACGCCTTCGCATCCATGGAAAAAAAACCAAGGGTGGACGCCGGAGCGGTCCTGAAGGCCCTGGAGGCCAGAAGATACAGGCTGAATCTGTATGAAGACGAATTTTTGTACGAATACGAACGTGAAGCCATCAAAGTCCGCACCCAGGGCTTCAGCATCGGCCGGGCCAACGGCCTTTCGGTCTCCGTCTTCGGGGACTTCATTCTTGCCCTGCCCCACCAGATATCGTGTACAACCGGAGTGGGACACGGAGGAATCATGGACCTTGAACGTGAAGCTGAGCTTGGAGGTCCCATTCATACCAAGGGCATGATGATCATTAAGGGCTACCTGCAGAATCTCTTTGCTCAGGATAAGCCCCTGGTCCTCTCCGGAAGCCTCTGCTTTGAGCAGAGCTACGCCCATATCGACGGGGATTCTGCTTCAGGGGCCGAACTGGCCGCCCTTCTGTCAGCCCTGTCTTCCGTACCCATCAACCTGTCCTTTGCCTTCACCGGAGCTGTAAGCCAGTCGGGGGCGATCATGGCCGTGGGGGAAGTGACCAGAAAAATTGAAGGTTACTTTGAAGTTTGCAGAAGAAAGGGCCTGACAGGCCAACAGGGGGTGATCATCCCCAGGGACAATGTCACCCATCTCATGCTCAGCGACAATGTGGTTCTGGCAGCCAGGGAGAAAAAATTCCACATTTTCCCCGTGGAAAACATTGAACAGGCCATGGAGATCCTCACCGGAATTAAGGCCGGCAAGCAGCTTTCCAAAGGCGGATTTTCTCCGGGATCCATCTATCACCGGGTCAATGAACGCCTGAGGCAGCTGGCTCACATGGCCGACCAGAAGGTCAGACGGGTTGCTGTCAGAAAAAAGTGACGTTCCAGAGGTTAACCTGAATCCGTGAAAACAGGTTCCGGAATTTGGAAAAACGGCTGCAAAAACTCACTCCAAGGCAGACTTAATCAAAATCCCGGCCTTGCCTCATGAACTATACTGCAGGACAATACAGCTTATTATAAGAATTAAGTCATATGGTTAAAGGATTTTGATTAAGTCTGCCTAAGTCGTTCAGACAGTTTGCAACCTTTTTTTCCAAACCCCGAAACCTGCAAGTATATTTATCAAAAAAACCACCTTCACGGATTCAGAGGTTAAGACCAGACACTTCAAGCCGGCAAGAAAATCTTCCCTGCAAATCGGTTTCTATTCCGGGCCTATCCTGAAGAATAGAGCGTAAAGCACCGGGGCCACCACCAGGGTCAGCACCGTGGCAAAGGTCAGGCCGAAGATAATGGCAATGGCCATGGATATCCAGAATATGTCAAAAAGAAGAGGGGTCATCCCCATAACCGTGGACAGGGTGGCCATCATTACCGGCCGGAGCCTGCTCACTGAAGCCTCTATTACAGCCTCAAATTTTTTCTTTCCTGACTCCATATATATGTCTATCTGATCAAGCAGCACCACCACATTCTTGATCAGCATGCCCGAAAGGCTCAGGGTCCCAAGAAGAGCCAGAAATCCAAAAGGCTGCCCGGTGAAAAGCAGTCCGGCTGTGACCCCGATCATGGCCAGGGGCAGGACCAGGAGGATAATCAGGGGCTGACCCAGGGTGCTGAACAATCCAACCACCACCACGGCCATGAGCATGAAGCTGATGGGCACCCCGGAAAAAACCTCGGCCTGGGAATCCCTGGACTTTTCATATTCTCCTCCCCATTCCATCCTGTATCCCGGAGGCAATTCAATGGCCTCAATATCTTCCCTGATCCTGTTCATCAGCTCCTGGCCGCTTCCGGCCGCGGATTCAGCCTGGGCGGTTATGGTCCGGACCCTGTCCCGCCTGATGATGACCGGATCCTCCCATTCCAGGCTTGCCCGGGAAACGGTCTGTCCCAGGGGCCTGCCCTTCTGATCCCCGGGAGAGCGGACATCTATGGAGTAAAGGTCCTCAATCCTCTGCCTGTAGCTTTCAGGAGGTCTGAGTACTATGGGCATCAGCTTGTCCCCTTCCCGGTATGTCCCGATGCTTATTCCCTGATAGTTGAGCCTCAAGGCCCTGGCCAGATCCTGGCGGTCAACCCCGGTTCTTATTCCTCTGGCCTGGGAATACTCGATCTCCTGCACCTTGACCTTCTGCCTCCAATTGTCCCGGACCTCGGCGGCGTCCGGGTCGGAGCGCATTATATCCTTGGCCTGTTCAGCCATACGTCGCAGTTCATCCCGGTTTTCACCGCTGAAGCGGACTTCAACGGAAAACTCCACCGGGGGGCCCATGGGAAACTTGCGCACCCTGGGCTCGGCATAAGGGAAACTGTCTGCCAGATAGGTTTGGATAAACTCCCTGACCTGGTCCAGGTTGGATGGATGATCAATGTTGACGATTATCTGACCGAAACTGCTGTTGGGAAACCTGGGCTCCATGGGCAGATAAAACCTGGGTGCCCCTTCGCCCACAAAAGAACCCAGAGAAACAATGGCCGGGTGTTCCAGGAGTTTTTCCTCAATAATCTTCATATCTTCAGACACGGAATCTATCCTGGCTCCTTCGGGCAGCCAGTAGTCCAGCTTGAGCTGTGGCCTTGTGGAGGGAGGGAAAAAGGTCTTGTCCACCTGTGTAAAACCAGCCATGGCCACCAGGAAAAGGGCTGCCATAAGGGTCAAGACCAGGGTTTTTCTGCGCAGGCTGCTCACCAGGAGCCGACGGTAAAAACGGTAGATTCTCCCGGAATAAGGATCCCTGCCCTGGCGGCTGTCATCCAGGTCCCTGCCCAGAAACATGTGACACCACAGGGGAGTGACGCTCATGGCCAGAAACCAGCTTGCCACAAGGGATATGGCTATGACCAGAAACAGCCCCCGGGTGTATTCTCCAGTGTCGTCGCCAGCCAGGACTATGGGCATGAAGGCTAAGATGGCCACCAAAGTGGCACCCATGAGCGGCCAGGCTGTTTCCTTGACAGTCTGCCTGGCCGCCTCAAGCTTTTTAATCCCGGTCTGCATCCTGACCAGGATGCCTTCGGTTACAACAATGGCATTGTCCACCAGCATGCCCAGGGCGATAATCAGAGCCCCCAGGGACACCCGGTCCAGGTCAATGCCCAGGTAGCGCATCAGGGCAAAAGTAATCAGAATGGTCAGCACAAGCCCGCTGCCGATGATCATTCCGCTGCGGATACCCATGAACAGAAGCAGGAGCAGAGTCACAATGCTCACAGCCTGTATCAGGTTGAGCATGAATGAATTAATGGCCTGATGGACCTGGTCCGACTCAAAGGCCACATAACTGGTTTCAATTCCAGGAGGAAGCCTGTCTTTCAACTCATCCAGCTTCTGAGTAACCCCCTTTCCCATTTCAATGACATTGCCCCCGCTTACGGTGGATACGGCAATGCCCAGGGCCTGGGTTCCATTAAAACGCATCATGCTGGACCTGGGTT
>PWNK01000140.1 GCA_003557865.1 Desulfonatronovibrio sp. | reverse complement strand
GGGGACAGGCACTCCGGCACCCACTTGAGCATGGTTTTGTGCATAAAAGTCTGGTGTTTTGGGACAAGTGGGTGCCGGAAGAGCCAGTCCCCGTGCCACATGCAAGTGGCTAAACTGTTACAAATAAATAAGGCCGGCTGAGAGTTTATCAGGCCCAAGGCAATATGCTCAATGTGAATGAAAGGATTATCAAGGCAGGCAAAGCAGTAAAGCAGGGTCAGCGCGACGCATCGACTGACCCTGATATGATTGTGGAGCAGGAAAGAAAATCAACAGTTTCCGGATCCAAAAAGAAAGACTGTCCGGATGGAAACTAAACAGCCTGTTTATTGATCCCAAGCTCTTTGAATAAATGTCCGTAGTCCAGGTTTTCATTCACCAGGCGGCAGCCCTGTTCGATCTTAACATTTTCCCTGAGCTTGGTTCTGTTCAGGATATTTTCCATTTTCTGGGCAACGGTGAATGTGTCTTCACGGGCTACAATGATTGGGATTCCCAGAACTTCGGACCTGGTCAGGATGATATCATTGGGATAAATGTTTCCGGTGAGGATCAGGCAGGGACAGCTGCCTTCAAGAGCTACCAGCTGCAGATCAGACCGGTCTCCGCCGACGATTACGGCGACATTCTTGTTTTTGTGGAAATGGGTCATGAAGTTTTCAATCTGCATTGTACCAATAAGAAAATTCTGGACAATCTGGTCTGCCTTGGCGTGCATGGATATGATCTTGCCCCCCAGTTGAGAGGCAAGATCACCTATGGTTATGGCCTTGAGGACATCGTCATGGGGGATGATACCCAGGACTTTTACCTGCCTGTTTTCCAGCATGGGCACAACAAAATCCTGTGTTTCCTGCATAAAATAGTCCGGCACATCATTGAGGATGGCCCCCACAAGGTCATCACCCAGCATTTCCTTGGCCGCAATCAGGTAGTCGTAGTTAAGTTCACGGCGATAGCGATCAATAAGAACTACCTTGGACCCCAACAGGCGCGAAATGCTGTAACCATCCAGCTGGCAGTACTTTCCGGTGTAAAGAAAGCTCCCTGAACCTCCCACTAGCATCAGGTCCTTGTCTTTACTCATGTCCTGGTATGCCGTTTGGATATCATTTTTATACAGAAGGCACTCCCCGGAATAGGCTTTCATTTTGAAATCCTGGGAAACCAGCACCTGGGTCAGCTTGGAGAGATCCGGGCTCAGATTGAAAAACTGGGCTGTCTTGTAGGCGTCTTCGTCAACCATTGTGCCGTCAATCTCTTTGGGAACGGCTCCTACCGGCTTCATATAGCCGATTTTAAGGCCTTCATCCTGAAATTTTTTGCCCAAAGCCAGGGTTATCAGGTTTTTGCCTGAAAAACCGGCTGTAGATCCGATATAGAGTCCAACCATTTGACAATCCTCCTGTTGTTTAGTTCTGATCCAAACCATTCCCCGCAAAAGCCTTTTGAAAAACCGATGGTCTTCCGGTTGCCGGGTGTCAAGCTTGAAAAGATGCTCTGTGCCCTTTAGACAGCAACCCCCAGACCCCCATGGATTTTGTCACAGCAAGGACCAAAGTACAATTTTTGCTCAAGAATCATGAACAGCAGCTCCCCATGAAATTGAACAACCACAAGAAACACATTAATAATAAAGATAAAAAAGTATAAAAAACAACAATGTGATAAAAATAACGAATAATTTTCAGTATAGCCATGAACAGGAGCAGAAAACAAGCCCTATTTTCATGTCTTTTAACTCAGTGTCATCCTTACGTCAGCGATAACGGCCTGGCTAGAATTAACCAGAACGGGGTTGAATTCAGCTTCGAATATTTCCGGAAAGTCCATACCCATCTGGGACATGGCCAGAATGATGTTTTCAATGGAATCAAAATCTATGGAAGGGTCTCCCCTGAACCCCTTGAGCAGCATATATGATTTTATTTCCCGGATCATTTTCATGGCGTCATCTCTGGTCAGCGGCCCAAGCCTGAAGGAAATATCCTTCAGAACCTCAACATAAATTCCACCCAGGCCGAACATAAGCAAAGGGCCGAACTGATCATCTCTCTTGAATCCGACAATAACTTCCTTGCAGTCTCCAGGGGCCATTTCCTGAATCAGACATCCGGCAATATGGGCATCGGGCCTCAGCCTGGCTGTCCTGCCGGTTATCTCCAGAAACTGTTTGCGCACTTCCTCTGAAGATTTTATTCCAAGCTTGACCCCGTCAACGTCGGTCTTGTGGGAAATGTTGGGAGAGGCAATCTTTACCACCACAGGGTAGCCAAAGCGATTGGCAATTTCAACAGCCTCATGGCTGGACCTGGCCAGGGCAGTTTTCGGGACCGGGAGATTGTAGGCCTGCAGGATCTCCTTGGCCTGGAATTCAACGATTTCACTTTGTCCCTTTTTCCTGACCCGTTCGATTATCAGGGCGGCCCTTCCCCTGTCCCTAGGCATTTGTACCGGAAGGGGGCAGGGGGTATTCTTCCATTGACGGTGCTTATGCATCTGCTCAATGCACCTTATGGCCGGCTCGGGAAATGAATAGCAGGGGATCTTGCCTTCCATGAGAATCTTTTCCCCCCGGGACACAATTTTTTTGCCCATGAGGCAAGCGAAAACAGGCTTGGGGCAGCTATGGGCTATTTGAACGATTTCATGGCATATTGTTTCAATTTCAGCGGCTGCAGTGGAAGTGGGGGTCAGGATGACCAGAAGTGAATCGACATTATTATCTTCAATCACCGTCTGTATTGTCCGGGAATATCTTTGAGCACCGGCATCTCCGATTATATCCACCGGATTGTACAAGGAAGCATAGGTCGGCAGAAAACCCTTCATTTTCTCAATGCAGGCTGAGGATATTCTGGCCATGCTCAGTGATGATTGTTCACACGCGTCAGCAGCCATTATTCCGGGTCCGCCTGAGTTTGTGACTATAGCCAGGCTGGGACCCGGAGGCAGAGGCTGGGTTGAAAATGCCCGGGCCAGGTTGAAAAGGGTTTGAACATCATGAGCCCTGATGATCCCTGATTTCATAAATGCCGAAGAATAGGCCTGATCGGACCCGGCAATGGCCCCGGTATGGGATGATGCTGCTTTGGCCCCGGCTGGAGTTGTCCCTGACTTGATAATAATTATTGGCTTTTCATTGCTGTGGTTTTTGGCTTCCCTGAGGAATTTTTCTCCGCTGCTCACGTTTTCAATGTATCCCAGAATGACATGGGTCTGCTCATCCCTGCCCAGACAGGAAATCATGTCAGCCTCATCCAGCACGGCCTTGTTGCCCAGACTGATGAATTTGGAAAAACCGATATTGTTCCCCAGAGCCCAGTCCAGAATAGCCACACACATAGCACCCGACTGAGAAAAAAAGGCGATATTTCCCTTTCCAGGCGTGCCAGCAGCAAAAGAAGCGTTAACCATGCCATGGGTATTGATCATGCCCAGGCAGTTGGGACCCAGAACAGCCATCCCATATCTTTCGGAGGCGGATGCAAGCTCCTGTTCCAGAAAATAACCCTGCCCCCCGACCTCCCTGAAGCCAGCCGTTATGACGATTGCTGACTTGACACCTCTTTGTCCCAGCTGCTCAATGCTGGGAACAACCACTTCCCTGGGGATGGTGATTACAGCCAGATCAATGTCCATGGGCAGAGCAGGGATTTGGTTGATTACTTTCAGACCCAGAATATGGGAGGCTTTGGGATTAACAGGGTATACCGGTCCCTTGAATCCGGCTTCAAGCAGATTTTTCACTACGCTGTGACCGATTTTTTCAGGAGCGGATGAAGCGCCGATAACCGCAACGCTCTCAGGATTGAACAATGCGCGGATGTGACTGTCGTTCATACATCCTCCAGTAGTGTTATACTCAGCGACTGTCCGCCAGATATGAAGGAAGATCAGGGGATAAGGTAGCGGCTCAAAATATGAAAAACTTTCCGGATGGAAACTGGTTAACTTGAGAGTGAAAAGTTAAAGGTCAAAGGTTCACCCGGTTAAACCACGCTTAAGTGTCAATGCCGGAGGCAGTGTTATCAGGGTAAAAAGTAAAGATAAAGAAATCAAAGAGTTAAATCAGCCAAGACTCCGGACATTTTGAATCCCGGTATTTATCTGTAAACAGAAACGTTGCCAGAGAACTTTTGATTGTCAAGTGGTTAATCGATTGGGGGAAGGAAACAGGGGATCCAAAGAAGCCGGATCCCCCGGGTTGAGTCAAGTCTGGATGCCCGTATCTCGGAATCTATTCCGGATTATCCTCCAGCCTTTGCAGCCTGGCCATTTGCTCATCAACCTTGTGCTGCAGAAAGTTGAGATCATTTTCTTTTAGATGGGCGAACCGGCGCTGGGTTTTAAGGTAGTCCACAACCGGCTTGGGCTTGTTGATTTTTTTGGTGATGGTCAGCTTTCCGTTGATTATTTCGTATAAGGGGAAGACGTTGGTCTGAACCGCAAGCTTGGAGACCTCAATGCTTTTTTCGGGTTTGCATCTCCACCCGGTGGGGCAGGCCGAATAGATGTGAATATATGCCGGGCCGTCAATGGTCAGGGCTTTTTTGACCTTATTCATCAGGTCCAGGTGGTATCCGGGATTGGCGGTGGCCACATAGGGAATATTATGGGCCGCGGCAATTGCGGGCATGTCCTTTTTCCAGGTCTGCTGTCCTATGCTCTGGGATCCCATGGGCGAGGTAGTGGTTGAGGCTCCGTAAGGTGTGGAGCTGGATCTCTGGATTCCGGTGTTCATGTAAGCCTCGTTGTCCAGACAGACATACAGGAAATTGTGTCCTCTTTCCAGTGCTCCGGAAAGAGCCTGCAGCCCGATGTCCGCCGTGGCCCCGTCCCCGCCGACAGCGATGACATTGGGAGGATCTCCCTGGAATTTTCCCTTTCTCTTAAGGGCCTTGATCCCGGCTTCAATCCCTGAGGCCACAGCTGCTGTATTTTCAAAAGCCACGTGAATCCAG
>PWNK01000010.1 GCA_003557865.1 Desulfonatronovibrio sp. | reverse complement strand
TGCCCCGGTGATCATCGCCGACGGGCTGAAGAGCGCCAATGAAAGAAAGATCAGCTTCAAGGGCAAGGCGCTTCAGGAGTTTTATCTGGCCGGAGACATTGTCGACAGCGACTTCCTGGTCAATGTCAGCCATTTCAAAGGGCATGAACTGGCCGGTTTCGGAGGAGCCCTGAAGAACCTGGCCATGGGCTGCGCCACCAGGCAGGGCAAGATGCGCCAGCACTGCGGACTGGGGCCCAAGGTTGACCCTCATAAGTGCCAGGGGTGCGGCATCTGCGTGGAAGTCTGCGCCCCGGGGGCCCTGACCCTGGTAAACGATACAGTCAGTCTGGACATGGAAAGATGCTCGGGCTGCGCCTCGTGTTTTCTGGCCTGTAGAACAGGATCCCTGCAGATAGACTGGAAAACCGAAGTAAACGTTTTTCTGGAGCGGATGATGGACTACGCCGGGGCTGTCCTCAGCCTGAAAAAAGGACGCTGTGTACATATAAGCTTCGTGTTCAGCGTCACTCCGGACTGTGACTGCCCAGGATTCAGCGACGCGCCGGTCTGCGCGGACATCGGGGTCCTGGCGTCCATTGATCCTGTGGCCCTGGACCAGGCCTGCCTGGACCTGGTAGACCGGGCCCAGCCGCTGTTTCCCAGCAGGCTGCCCGCTCATGCCGGGCCGGGAGACGACAAGTTCGGACTCATTCATCCCGGCACCAACGGGCGCTACAGCCTGGAATATGCCTCCGGGATGGGACTGGGCTCAAGGGAATATGAGCTGATAAGTGTCTAGAAGTGCCCGTTGAAACTCTTCTGGCAGTGCCGGGCTTGGTTTTATGGTCTCCTGTTTTCAAAGGGTTAAACCCTGGACCGTCCAATAAAATTCTGGACAAACAGCGCTGGTTCTGGCAAGAGTATGGGAATGATAATGACAAGACAAATCAGGAGGAATATATGGGAAGGCATAAAAAGATCGAGCGCCATAAAGAGATAGACCGCCGCAGAAGACGCCGCAGAAAGAGGCTCAAGCAGAGAATCAAGGAAGCCAGAAAGGCAGCGGGCAAAGAATAGCTTCAGGATCTGTTCAGCAGGCTAAATGCCTTATTGACACAGATACCCAGTGAGCTTAAATAAGAAAGTTCATAATCGGCCTGTAAGGAGGAAAGTGAAATGCCCATCTATGAGTACAGGTGCAACGACTGTCAGCAGCTATTCGAGGAATGGCAGAAGGGTTTTGAAGAAAAAGACATGGTCTGTCCGGTGTGCGGAGGGGTCTCCTCCCGCTTGATATCCAATTCAGCCTTCGTCCTCAAGGGCAGCGGCTGGTATGTGACAGACTATTGCAACAGCCGTCCCGAAGCGGGCAACGGCAACGGCAAACCCAAAACCGGGGAGGCTGCAGACCCTTCCAAGAAAACCTCATCCACATCCGACACCAGCAGTTCAACTGCTGCCTCGTCAGAATCTCAGTCAAGCTAGAACCCGCAAAAGGCAGCTCTCGGGCTGCCTTTTTTGTGCTATTCAAACCCGGCGGGTAAACAGGGTTTCAAGCCCTCAGTTATCAAGCAGAGTACAACCGGACATGATTGAAAGATACACCAGAAAAGAAATGGGGGATCTCTGGACCCTTGAAAACAGGTTCAGGGTCTGGCTGGAGGTGGAGCTGGCCATATGTGAGGCCTGGCATTTACTGGGGGTAATCCCCAGTCAGGACATGGCGAGCATCAGGTCAAAAGCTGATTTTGATCTGGACCGGATCCTGGAAATTGAAGAACAGACCAAACATGATGTCATCGCCTTTCTCACCGCGGTTGAGGAAAAAGTCGGGCCCTCTTCCCGGTATATCCACCTGGGATGCACCTCTTCGGACATAGTGGACACTTCCAACGCCCTGCTTCTCTACCGGGCCGGAACGCTCATTTCCCGGACCCTGGAGATGGTCCTGCAGACCCTCAGGTCCCTGGCCCTCAGGCATAAAGGACGCCTGGTTATGGGCAGAACCCACGGCATCCACGCCGAGCCCACCAGTTTCGGACTCAAGATGACCGGTTTTTACGCCGAGTTCTGCAGGCATGAACAGAGATGGCGCGCGGCCCTGGAAAACATCAGGTTTGGAAAAATATCCGGAGCAGTGGGAACCTACGCCCATCTTCAGCCCGAGGTTGAAGAGGAGGCATGCGCTATTCTGGGCCTTGAACCTGATCCCGTATCCACCCAGATAATTCAGAGAGACCGCTACGCGCAGTACTTCACCTCTCTGGCCATCATGGCCGGAGGTATTGAAAGACTGTGCGTGGAGCTCAGACACCTGCAGCGCACCGAAGTCCTGGAGGTGGAGGAAGGTTTTTCCAGGGGGCAGAAAGGATCATCGGCCATGCCCCACAAAAAGAATCCCATTTCCGCGGAAAATCTCACCGGACTGGCCAGGCTGGTCCGGAGCAACTCTGTGGCGGCCATGGAAAACATGGCCCTGTGGCACGAAAGGGATATCAGTCATTCATCCGTGGAACGGGTTATCATGCCGGATTCCACAATCCTTGTTCACTACATGCTTTCCAGGCTGAACAGTCTCCTGGCCAACCTGCGGATCAATGAAGCCAACATGGACAAAAACCTGAACCTGTCCATGGGACTATACTTTTCCCAGAGGATCCTCCTGGCGCTGATAGAAAAAGGAATGCAGAGACAGAAAGCCTACGAACTGGTCCAGAATGAAGCCATGTACTGCTGGGAGAATTCAGTTTCATTCCCGGCCAGGATCAGGGAGAATGAGCAAATCACTTCTGCTTTAAGCTCAGGGGAGCTGGATGAACTATTTGATTCCGGTTATTACCTCAAACATGAAGACTTGATCATGAAAAGGGTTTTTGGCCATGAACAGTGATCAGCTCAGGACAAGGCTGGCCAGGATTTTGTATGCCCGGTCCTACCGCGAGGGAGATTTCACCCTGACCTCGGGCAAGAAAAGCGACTATTATTTTGACTGCAAGCAGACAGCCCTGCATCCTGAAGGCGGCTACCTGATAGGCAGGCTGTTTCTGGAGCAGATCAAAACAAGCGGGATGAAAATCCAGGGAGTCGGGGGCATGACCCTTGGTGCCGATCCCCTGGTGACCGCGGTGACGGTTCTTTCCTATCTTGAAAATACACCACTGCCCGGGTTCATTGTCCGCAAGGAGTCCAAAGGACATGGAACCAACGCCTTTCTGGAAGGGATGGCCAATTTTGAGCCAGGATACAGGGTCTGCCTGCTGGAAGACGTGGTGACCACCGGAGGAACCCTGCTCAAAGCCTGTGAGCGGGTCAGGGACGCGGGCCTGAAGATTGAGGGCATCCTGTGCGTGCTTGACAGGGAAGAAGGGGGAAGAGATAATATTATCAGTGCAGGATATGATTTCATTTCAATTTTTACCAGAAAAGAACTGATTCATGAGGCCGAAAGCTGAGATCTCAAGCCTTGTCCTGTGCCTGCTTGTTCTGCTGCTGGCCTCAGGATGTGCGGAGAACAGGGCGGCCCATTTTCTCTGGCCTGATCTGGATGATCCATATTCTCAGGTCGTCCGGGACTGGACCAGGACCGGTTCAATCTACTCCGGCCTGGAGACCGAATTTCTGGCAAACGCCACCCTCAAAAGCAATGAGTGGCGGCAGGCATATGTTGATAAGAAAGCTCAGGTCTACTCTTTAACCCCCAAAGACCGGCAGTACCTGGAAGAAAGGCTGAAAGCCTCCTCCCAGACGGAAACCGAAATTTTCCTGTCTGTCTTCAGCCCCATCACTGAACAGTCCAGAATCATTTTCAACGATCCTTTATGGTCAATATTTATCGAACACGGCGACCAGAGGGTCCTTCCCCTGGAAACCAGACATGTGCGGCAGCCTCTGGCCAAAACCAGGGTCTTTTATCCCTATGTGCGTCAATGGCGTCAGAACTATATCCTCAGGTTCCCCTTGCCCACCCCGGACGCTGTAGTCATGGTCATGAGCGGCCCTTTGGGGCGGATCGAACTTGAGTGGTGAGGTGTTTTCTTTGCGCGCTTATCTTGTCCTGATTTTTTTCATCCTCAGCCTGACCCAGGCTCATGCCTGGAGTCCCCATCTCTCAGGGGACGCTCACGCTCCCGAGACCCTGCTGGTGGTGGACAAAACAAATCAGAACTTTCTGATTTTCTCCAATAAAAGTCCCCTGCGCCAGGAAAGCCTCTGGCAGTGCACCACAGGCCAGGCCCACGGGGACAAGCTGGTGGAGGGAGACCTCAAGACCCCTGAAGGGATATACTTCCTGGAAAGAAGAATAACCGGAAACCACCTGCCCTTTGATCTTTACGGCGAACTGGCCTTCACCCTCAACTATCCCAATCCTGTGGACAGGATCCACAACAAAACAGGACACAGCATCTGGATCCACGGCAGGGGCAAGGAGGTGGTGCCCTTTGATACCGAGGGCTGCGTGGCCATGGAAATGGAATACATGCTGGCCCTGGAAGAACTGGTAACTCTCAGGAAAACCCCGGTCATCATCACCAGCAACCTGACCTGGGAAGCTTCGGAAACGGCTAGTCCCGATTCATTTAAAATAGCGGAAAAAAGCCTTCGCTGGGCCGGTGACTGGCAGTCCGGTGCTGACCGGTACTTTGAGTATTATGACCCGGTTTTATTCCCCAAGAGTTCCGGACAGGGATTTGAGGCATTCAAGGCCCGCAAGAAAAGGCTGTTCAACCAGTATTCCTGGATGGATGTCTATATTGAGCATCCCAAGGTGCTAGAAGGGCCGGGCTACTGGGTCAGCTATTTCGGGCAGGTGTTCAATTCCCCGGGCCTTTACTCGGTGGGGGTCAAGAGGCTTTACTGGAAAAGAAATGAGTCAGGGGGCCTGAGCATAGTGGGGGAGGAATGGCGTCCCTATCCAAACGGGTATCTTGAAGAGAAATATCTCGCGGACCGCGCCCATGATCTGAAGCAGGTTGTCATGAGATGGAGGGACGCCTGGCTGGCTGCTGAT
>PWNK01000005.1 GCA_003557865.1 Desulfonatronovibrio sp. | reverse complement strand
TTACGAAGACCTGGAAACAGTCCTCTACGGGCTCATCCTGATTCTGTGCATGATGTTCATGCCCCAGGGGCTGGCCGGAGGACTGAGCAGGCTGTCCGGTTACGTCCAGGGCCGGATCTGGGGCCGGAGGAAAAAGAAATGAGCCAGGATAACATTCTTCTGGCCTGCAGCGATATTTTTGTCCGCTTCGGGGGAGTACTGGCCCTGAGCGGTGTCAGCTTTGAGGCCGGGAAAAACGCCATCACCGCCCTTATCGGACCCAATGGAGCGGGTAAGACCACCCTGCTCAACGTCATCACCGGAATGATTACCCAAAATAAGGGCGGCATCGAGTTCAAATCAAAAGATATCTCCGACATGCCGGCTCATATCCGTTCCCGGGAGGGAATGGTGCGCACCTTCCAGAACCTGGAAGTATTCGCGCACATGAACGTGCTGGAAAATGTGATGACCGGGGCCTATAACCGTTATCAGTACTCCGTCCTGGACAGTATTTTCAAAACTCCAGGATATTTTCGTCAGGAAAAACAGTGTCGTCAGGCTGCCCTGGATAAACTTAAATTTGTCGGCCTGGAAAAAGAGTGGGATCATCCGGCCCTGGACCTGCCCTATGGCAGGCAGAGACTGCTGGAGCTTGCCAGGGCCATCTGCGGCGAACCTGAACTGATTCTCCTGGATGAACCCGCGGCCGGTCTTAATTCCAGGGAAACCAGGGCACTGGGCGAGGTTATCGCGTCCATAAGACAGGATCTGGGGATCACTGTGGTCCTGGTGGAACACGACATGGAACTGGTCATGAGCATAAGCGACGAAATTACGGTGCTCAATTTCGGCCAGGTTATCGCCAAAGGTTCTCCCAGGGAGATCCAGAATAATCCTGAGGTTATCGAAGCCTATCTGGGCAGCGAGGAATAGGTGCTATCTAGTCATGCTGGTATTAAAAAATATTGACGTCTTCTACGGCAAGGTCCACGCCGTGAAAAAGGTTTCCCTGCATGTCGAGCAGGGAGAAATCGTGGCCCTCATAGGGGGAAACGGGGCTGGAAAGACCACCCTGCTCAGTACCATTTCCGGACTTATCAAATGCGGCAGGGGACAGATACATTTCCAGGGAAATCAGATCGACAGGCACAAGCCTGACCGGATAGTCAGGGCCGGCATTTCCCAGGTCCCGGAGAGAAGGCTGGTCTTTAAACCCCTTTCGGTTGAAGACAACCTGCTCCTTGGCTCATATCACCGCTACAGTTTCGGAAAAAGCGCTTCCATTGAGCAGGATGTGGAGGAGATTTTCGCCATGTTCCCTGTTCTTGGCCAGCGCAGAAAACAGCTGGCCGGAACCCTTTCCGGAGGAGAGCAGCAGATGCTGTCCATTGGCCGGGCCCTTATGGCCAAGCCCAGACTGCTTCTGCTGGATGAACCGGGCATGGGTCTTGCGCCGGCAGTCGCCCAGATGATCTTCAGGCATGTTTCCAAGCTGCGCGATGAACTGGGAGTGACTGTCCTTCTGGTGGAACAGAACGCCAGGAGTGCTCTGAAGATATCAGACCGGGGATATGTTCTGGAAACCGGCCGGGTCATGGTCCAGGGGACCTCCAGGGAGCTGATGCAGAATAACGACGTCCAGAGAGCTTACCTGGGCAGGGACCAGGAAGCTGTGACCAGAGAGCCGGTCAGTCCGTAAATATTCATGTCCTGCCCCGGGACACGGCCCCGCGGGAGCAGGGCAGAGGAAAAAAGGGATAACAGCCATGTACTTTGAACCAAAATACGAATGCATGAACCGGGAAGATCTGGAACATCTGAAACTGGAACGGCTGCAGGCCGCCCTGACCAGGATATCCAAGAATGTGCCCTATTACCGCAAAAAGTTTGACGAACTTGGAATCGATCCTTACGACTTTGACTCCCTTGAAGATTTAAGCAAGCTCCCCGTAACTGCCAGAAGCGACCTGGCCACTCACGCCCCTTACGGACTTTTTGCAGTTCCCCTCAGGGAAGTGGTACGGCTGCACGGCAATTACGGACTCATGGGCAGATCCATAGTTGTGGGCTACACCATCAACGATATCCACAGATGGTCCAGGCTTTCCGCCAGGATTCTCATGGCTGGCGGGGTCGGCAAGGACGACGTTATTCAGGTGGCCTACAACTACGGTCTGTCCACCAGCGGATTCGGAATGCACTACGGGGCCGAGGAAATCGGAGCCACTGTGGTCCCGGCATCCAGCGGAAACACCAGCAGGCAGATAAGCATCATCCAGGATTACAACGTCACCACCCTGGTCTGCATTCCCAGCTATGCCCTTTACCTGGCCGACAGGCTTGATGAACTGGGGGTGAACATCAATGCCCTGTCTCTGAGGACGGGTCTTTTCGGAGAAGAGGCCTGGTCTGAGGAAACCAGGCAGGAGATTCAGGACAGGCTCAAGATTACCGCGGCCGACACCTATGCCCTGAGCGAGGTGATGGGTCCGGGAGTAGCCGGAGAATGCCTTGAAAGAAATGGCATGCACATTAACGAGGATCATTTTCTGCCCGAAGTTATTGATCCTCACACCCTGCAGCCGGTGGAACCCGGCCAGCCCGGGGAACTGGTCATCACCACCCTGACCAAGGAAGCCCTTCCTCTGATTCGCTTCCGGACAGGAGACCTGACCAGGCTCATATACGACCCCTGTCCCTGCGGCCGGACCTTTGTCCGGATGCAGCGCATTACCGGCCGCTGCGACGACATGCTGACCATCCAGGGGGTTAACGTCTTTCCGGAACAGATAAGCCTAATCATTTCCAACATTCAGGGAAAAACACCCCGCTACCAGATCGTGCTGGAACGCCAGGGACGTCTGGACAAGGCGACCGTTTTGGTGGAGGCAGACGTGCTGGTGCCGGACAAGATCAAAGAGCAGCAGCGGTTTATTGAGAACATAAAACAGCGCCTGGCCATGGAGCTTGGAGTTTTCTTCCAGGTCAGGCTGGTTGAACTGGGAAGCATGGCTTTTGATGGAGACAGGCTCATTCCGGTGGTTGATAAAAGGACTTTCTGAGCCTGACCATACTTGATGGAAAAGATTAGCATCTTCACCCGGAGTCTGGGATGTCCCAAAAACCTGGTGGATACCGAAAAAATACTGGGAGCACTGGGCTCCATCTACCAGCCTGCCACAAGCCCTTCTGCCAGCCGGGTGGTGCTCATCAACACCTGCGCCTTTATCACTCCCGCCGTTGAAGAATCCCTGGAAGTGATTTTTTCCACCTGGGAAGAGATTAAAGACCTTGAAAACAGGCCTTTGCTGGTGGTTACGGGTTGTCTGGTTTCCAGATACGGCAGGGAACTCCATGCTCAAATCCCGGAAACTGACATTTTTGCAACCATTAAAGACCAGAAATCCCTGCCCGCGCTCATCCTGAAAAAACTTGGAGTCAAACAGCAAGCCAACTCTTTAGACCGCAGGATAAGCACTCCGCGGAGTTACGCTTACCTGAAAATCAGTGAAGGCTGCAGCAACAGATGCTCTTTCTGCACCATCCCCTCCATCAGGGGAAGGCTCAGGTCCAGAAAGCCCGACCAGGTCCTGGAGGAAGCCTCGATCCTGGCGGACAGGGGCATCCAGGAACTGATAATCGTAGCCCAGGACAGCACTGCATACGGCCGGGACCTGGGATACGGACCCGGACTGGCCGGGCTGGTCCGGAAACTTTCTTCCATCCAAGGTCTCAAACGCCTGCGGGTAATGTACATGTATCCTTCAGGCCTCAGCCTGCGGCTTCTTGAAGCGCTGGCTGAAACGGGGCCTCCTTTTATTCCCTATTTTGACGTACCTTTCCAGCATTCCCATCCCAGTATCCTGAAGAGGATGGGCCGGCCCTTCAGTGAAGATCCGCGGATAATAATTGCCAGGATCCGCCGGGTTTTTCCAGGAGCCGCCATCAGAACAACCCTTATCGCCGGGTTCCCCGGGGAAACCCAGGAGCTTTTTTCACATCTGCAGCAGTTTGTCAGGGATTCCCGGATCCAGCATCTCGGGGTGTTTCCTTTCCATCCCGAGGAAGGATCCAGGGCGGCCGGTTTTCCTGAGCAGGTTCCACAAAAGGTCAGACTCAGCCGGGTCAGAAAGATCATGAACCTCCAGAGAGCAGTCAGCAGGGCTTATCTCAAGTCCTTTCAGGGCAAACTTGTGGACGTTCTTGTGGACTCAGCCCACAGTGAATGGCCTGGTCTTTTTACCGGAAGAACCTGGTTTCAGGCCCCGGATATCGACGGGATGACCTATATCAGCGGGCCGGACGCCGCCCCTGGGGCGCTGGTCAGGGGCAGGGTCCAGGAAACAGCTGACTATGACCTGACGGTCCTGCAGGAATAGGCAGGCTGCCTGTATCAGACGCTCTTTGCTCCCTGTGCCTCGGAAAAGGGCTGAAATTTTTAAAATAACCATAATTCTTGTTGTCAATGCAAAGCGTATCTGATACTTGGGTACAAATTTTATGAGTGTTAGGGAGAGTATTTATGCAAAACACAACAAACATGGCTGATGTAAACCAGAATTCAGAAAACAAGGATGTTGACAACCAGGGCTTTGAGGCAGAGATGGACTTTGAGTCCGCCCTTGAAGACTATATGAATGCCGACTTCGGTGAGGTCCAGGAAGGAGGCATCATTACCGGAGAAGTGGTAAAAATTGAAAAGGATTATATCCTGGTTGACGTCTGCTTCAAGTCCGAAGGTCAGATTCCTGTTTCTGAATTTACCGATGGCGACGGCAAGGTCACGGTTAATGAAGGGGACAAGATAGACGTTTTTGTCATTAATAAAAACGAGAAAGACGGCATTATCACTTTGTCCAGGGAAAAGGCCAAAAAAGTCAAGCTTCTGGATGACCTTGAAGAAATCATGGAAAATGAATCCACCATCAAAGGCCGCATCGTAAAACGCATCAAGGGCGGATACAATGTGGACCTGGAGGGGCTGGAGGCCTTTCTGCCCGGTTCACATGTTGATCTTCG
>PWNK01000007.1 GCA_003557865.1 Desulfonatronovibrio sp. | reverse complement strand
TATACGGGAACGGAGAGCAATCAGCCCTCAAATGGCTATCCGGCTTAGCCGGTTGTTTGGAAATTCAGCAGAATTCTGGCTGAATGCTCAACGAGCAGTTGATCTGTGGGAAGCTAATCAGGCACTTAAATCGGAAGTGGCAACGATTCGGCCGCTACATGCCGCATAACTGGGCACAAACAGCATGTGAGATATATATGCAGGCGCAGCCTCTTATAGGGTAACAAGCTTACCCATTGGTTGAAAAATAGGCCATGTTCAGGTGAGGTCTACGGCTATGGCATTTAATAGTGGCCATGATGCCTATGGCGTGCAATTAATAATCAAATAGACACTGATGATTATGAAAGCCTGCTTCCAGTAACTCATGGAAAGCGGAGGGACAGCCTGTTCAAGCTCTGCATGTTTCGTGAAGTTCACTGGATAAAGATATGGCAGATTTGTCTGCAGCGAAAACAAATGTCCTGTTAAAATCGAGTCTCAGGGACACTTTGTCTCCTTCTTTTTTTTGGATAAGACCTGGTACTTTGGCGTGTATATGAACAGGCTTAGTGCCGGGAACAGTGGCAGGAATTCGCAGGTGGAGCAGAGTTGAACCCAAAAGCAATCTGCTGGCTTCAATTTCGCCTGTAGCTTCATTGCCTTTTAGATTATGATTATCATCAACAATGGACATAGATTCCGGTCTGAACATAATTGTTACATGGGCTCCTTCTTCAAATTCTCTGGCTGGAACAGCACCAAAAACTGTTTTAACCTCACCTCCCGCAACTGCCCCTTTCAGTTCATTAACTTCGCTGAAAAAGGTGGCCACAAAAGTATTGGCCGGCTTAAAATAAAGAGAAGCCGGATCTCCTTCCTGGAGAATCTGACCATTATTGATTAAGACTATGTGGTCTCCCATAAACATGGCTTCTTCAGGGTCATGGGTGACCATAACAGTGGCTACTCGACTTTTTTTGAGAACATGCAGGGTCTGATCACGAACCTGGCTTCTAAGCCGGGTATCCAGGCTGGAAAATGGCTCGTCCAGGAGCATGATTCCAGGACCTGGAGCAAGGGCCCTGGCCAGAGCAACACGCTGCTGCTGTCCACCTGAAAGCTCATGCGGATGAGCTTGGACAAAACAGCTCATATCAACCCGGCTCAATGCTTGTAACGCCATCTCTTTTTTTTTCTTTTTATCCCTGATTGCAGACAGACCAAACATGGTATTTTCCAGAACATTCAAGTGGGGAAACAAGGCAAAGTCCTGAAACAAAAACCCAACCCCCCTTTTTTCCGGAGGCACATCCATTCCAGTTTCCGCAATGGTTCGGCCATTAATAATTATCCGGCCCTGCTGCAGTTTTTCCAGTCCGGAGACAATCCTTAAAAGAGTGGTTTTGCCGCATCCGGAAGGTCCCAGGAGGCAGAGCACCTGACCGGAATCAATGCTGAGACTGATGTTGTCCAGGATTTTCGAACTTTCAAAATAGTGGGTGATATTCTGTAATTGCAGACTCATGTTGAAGGCATCCTTTTCTTAGTTCCCGGCCTGGCTTTGGATATCATAAAACTGAGCATTATTACCGGGATAATTCCAACTGCAACAATGGCCAGGGATGATGCTGAGGACTCTTTTAACAGACCATCAGAGGCCAGTTCATAAGACCTTATAGCCAGAGTTTGCAGGCCAAAGGGACGCATCATCAGGGTGGCTGGTAATTCTTTCATTACATCAACAAAAACAAGGACTGCAGCTGTTAGAAGGCTGGGCCTCATAATTGGGCCGTAAACCCTGAAAAGGGTCTTTGAAGCGCTCAAACCAAGGGTCCTGGCGGCTCCGTCCATGCTGGGAGTTACCTTGGCCATACTTGACTCAACAGTGTTGTAGGACACTGCCAGAAACCGTACCAGATAGGCAAAAATTAAGGCAGTCCAGGTTCCGGTAAGTATAAGCCCTGTAGAATAGTTGAAATACTGCCTGGCAAAACCATCAATAAAATTATCCACAAAAGTAAAGGGAATCATTATTCCCAGAGCAATGATGGCTCCTGGAACAGCATAGCCCATGCCGGCCATTCTGACTGCTGCAGAATTGAGTTTGCCGGGCCTGAGCCTGTGACCGTAGGAAAGAACCAAAGCGGTCAGGACCGCAATAAAAGCTGTAATTCCTGACAGATAAAGACTGGTCAGGGCCATTTGAATAAACCTGGAATCCACATAAGCCCAGGTCTGAACTGTCCAGGCCAGCATGGCTCCTACCGGAAGAATAAATCCAAAGAAAACAGGAAACAGGCACATAAAAAAGGCTGCTGCTGATCCAGACCTGGAGAGGGAATACCTGGGAAGCCTTTTGTACGAGCCGACAGTATAAGTCACCTTGCCCTTCCTGGACCATCTTTCCATAAGAATCAGGGCCAGGATAAAGAGCATCAGGATTGATCCCAGCTGGGCAGCAACCCCTGGCTCACCCAGGCCCAGCCAGGTCCGGTAAATCCCTGTAACAAAGGTGTCCACGGCAAAAAATTCAACCGTGCCGAAATCATTAAGTGTCTCCATCAGAGCCAAGGCAAGGCCACCGACAATGGCCGGCCTGGCCAGGGGCAAAGCCACATGAACAAAAGTGCTTCCAGCGTTTCTGCCCAGGGTTCTCCCGGCATCAAGAACACTTACAGACTGCTCCAGGAAGGCAGCCCTGGAAAGCATATATACGTAAGGATAAAATACCAGGGTCATCATAATGATGGCCCCGGGCAGAGACCTGATTTGGGGGAACCAGTAATCGGCCACAGATGACCAGCCGAATAATTCCCTGAGATAAGTCTGGACCGGCCCTGAATATTCCAGCAGTCCGGTATAGGTGAAAGCGATGACATAGGCCGGTACTGCCAGGGGCATGATCAAGGACCATTCAAAAAATCTTCTCCAGGGAAAACTGGTCATGGTCACAAACCATGCCGTACCAACCCCCAGGATCAGAGTTCCCGCCCCGACTCCAAGCATCAGCCACAGCGAATTAATTATATAACCTGGAAGAACAGTGGCTGCCAGATGTGACCAGACATCACCCGAGGGGATGACAAGATAGGTGAGTATGACCACAACCGGGGCAGCCACCAGACAGGCAATGCCCAGCAATATAAAAGTCCAGATACGCAAAGAGCCTCCTTGTTATCTCCAGCCGGCCCGGTCCATGATCCTTAATGCCTGGGCACTGTATTTTTCAATATCAGAAAGATTGAGGGAATCAGCCTTGAACCCCCCCAGCTCTTTGACTGCACCAGATGGCTCTACACGGGGATTGACAGGGTATTCATTATTTTCAGCAGCATAAAAGGACTGAGCACCTTCCTGGGATAAGAACTCTATCAGGGCAACAGCAGCATCAACATTTTTGGAACTCATGGTAACCCCGGCCCCGCTGAGATTCATGTGTGCGCCACGCTCCTCCTGGTTGGGCCATAACAGGGCCACCCTCTCCACAACCTGCTGGTCACTTCTGTCTTGGGAAGACATAAGCCTCCCGAAGTAATACGTATTTGCAATAGCCACATCGCATTCCCCGGATGCAACAGCCCTGATCTGTCCGGTATCATTATCCTGAGGCCTGCGGCCAAAATTATCCACCAGTCCCCTGGCCCACTCATAAGCTTTTTCCGGGCCATGATGGGCAATCATGGAAGCCATTAAAGATTGATTGTAAATATTGGATGAACTGCGAACACAAACTCTGTATCCCAAATCAGCATCAGCCAGTGATTCATAAGTGGAAATACGAGCTGGATCAACACGGTCCGGAGCATAGTAAATCACTCTGGATCTGGCTGACAAGCCATACCAGTATCCCTCATCATCCCGATATTGAGAAGGAATGTTGGCATTCAATACTTCAGAAGTGACCGGCCTGAGCACATTACTTTGCTTTGCAGCGACCAGATTGCCAACATCCACTGTCAGCAGAACATCGGCCGGGCTGTTGATGCCTTCACTTTTGAGCCTTTCCAGAAGAGCTGGTCCCTGGCCTGTCAAAAGCCGATAACTGATACCTGTTTGTTCCTGAAATATATCCAGAAGCGGCTTTATCAGATGCTCCTGCCTGGCGGAGTAAATATTAACCTCAGAAGCAAAAGATTTAAAGGGAACTAAAAAAGAAAAGATAAATACCAAGACTAGACCATACTTGATTTGTTTCATTAGGGTTCTCCAGATTATTTTGGGTTTGCTGACATACAGAGACTTGGCCATAGGTTTTCAATTTTCAAAACAGAGATATTAGGTATGTATTTATGTTTAAACCTGATTGCTGTCAATAACGAATTTCATTTTCATTGCAGATTTTTTGTCGCCTAATTTTAATGATTTTCATATCTTCATAGTCTGGCTATGGGGAATAGCGCAGTCCATTTATATTACTCTGAAGACTGGCGGAACAAAGCTTGATTATTCTAGGCGGCTTTAAAATTCTCTCTGGGCATGCACGTAGTCTTGACCCGATCATGTCATTTTCTCCTTACGTCGGAAGGATCTGCAGGTTGACACCCGATACGTTGCAAGGTACATCTGGGTCATGATTCGAAGCTTCAGGCACAAAGGTTTGGCCACATTCTACAAATCCGGCAGCACCGCAGGGATTCAGGCCGCTCATGCAAAGAGGCTTCGGCTTATTCTTGGTCGGCTGAATGCAGCGACAGATCCCAAAGATATGGACCTGCCAGGTCTTCGGTTGCACAAACTCTCCGGGAATCGCGACGGCATTTGGTCAGTGAAGGTCAGTGGTAACTGGCGATTGACATTTTTGTTTGAGAGCGGAGATGCCGAAATAGTAGATTACGAAGATTACCATTAAGGAGTCATTATGTTGATGTACAACCCTCCCCACCCAGGTGAAGTATTGCGCGAGCTTTGTTTGGAGCCACTTGGCCTTACGGTTACGGCAGCTGCAGAAGCACTGGGAGTAAGCCGCAAAACTCTGAGTGCTGTGCTGAATGGTAAGGCTGGCATTAGTCCCGAGATGGCTATACGGCTATCTATTGCGTTTGACACCTCGGCAGAAAGTTGGCTGAACCAGCAGTCTCAATATGAGCTCTGGCATGCTGAACAGCAT
>PWNK01000036.1 GCA_003557865.1 Desulfonatronovibrio sp. | reverse complement strand
TAAAATCTAAGCCACAGTTCGAATTTAAATACTTCTGAAATTTCTTCAATGGCTTCAACAGGTTCTTTCTGCATTTTCTTCTCCGAGTTATTGTTTCCTCGTGGCAGCAACAGCTCGTTCAGCGGATCATGCGCATTAGCTGCCCGGGGCGTTATTCATCTGCCTGAGATATTTTTGTTCCTGCCGGCTGGACAAAAGAGCATCCCTTGAGTGACCAGGGGCAACAGGATTATCCTGCAGCTGAGCCGACTTTCAGGACCTGCGCTATCATTGTTCCCTTCAGGAAACAAAGCATTCCCGGAGGGAAACCAGCTCTAATCCGTAGGGACCAAGCTCAGGAAACAACCTTGTATCCGGCATCCTCCACGGCTTTTTTTACCTTTTCCATATCCACCGGGGATGAAGAGTCAAAAACAGCGTCATTGTTTTCCAGGCTGACTTTAACGCTTGAAATTCCGTCTAGATCCGAGAGGGCCTTGGTAACCGCATTCACGCAGTGCTGGCAGGACATTCCCTGAATTTTTATTCTGGTCATTGCTTTCTCCTTTGTTTATCAGCTTTTCCTGTTGACTAGAGAGTAGAAGTTAAAGCTCAAATTAATGATTAAAGCTCAAATTAATGATTAAATGGTTAATAATTTTAGATTTTTATCGAAATAAAATCAGACATTGCGATTTCTCAAAAGATTAGTAAAAACAGGTCCATGCAAAAGACTCATCTGGCTTCCAAGCTGTTTTAATTGTTTCAAAGTATTGTCCTGAGAGACCAGGCACCGGCTGGACAGGATCAGGATGCAAGCCAAGGAACAAATCGTGCCAGAAACCAATTAATCATTGCGGCCATGATTGTCCAATTCCATGTCAGCACCTCAAGGTTAAGGGGGGCCCTTTCCCCCGGGACAAAGAACACAGCCGATCACAGTTTGATAATCATTTCAAGTAAAAAAACAGCCGCCTTCAGCCTTGGCCCCTGCCCGTCTTCAGCATTGACAGAACAGCGGAATTTGATGAAGTTTCAAAGGTCTTGAGCATGCTGAACCTACATATATAATGACTAAGAAAGATAAGTTGACTGATAACCACCCTGACAGCTACCGTTTTGGAGTCATCTCTCTGGCCGGGCTGCCCAATGCCGGCAAATCGACTCTTATGAACAGGCTGGTTGGTGAAAAAGTGGCCATTGTCACCCCCAGACCCCAGACCACCCGCAACAGAATTACCGGTATTCTGACCGGAAACGATCATCAGGTGGTTTTTCTGGATACACCCGGGATCAACAGGGCCCGGGGCAGAATGAACGAGCTGCTGAACAGAACGGCAATGGAAGGACTCATGTCTGCCGACTTGATAATTGTCCTGGTGGACAGTTCCAGATACTCCGGCCGGCCGAGCCTTCTACTGAAAGAGCTTGTCCTGTTAGCTGACAGGCTGGCTGATTTTGACAGTGTGCTTATTGCGGCCAATAAGGTAGATAAAGTAAGAGATAAACAGCTTATTCTGCCCGTAATGCAGGGGCTTGGGGACATGTTTCCCGGAAGGCAGATTTTTCCTGTTTCAGCTCTTAGCGGGGAAGGGTGTAAGCTTCTTCTGCACAGGGCCATCGCCATGCTCCCCCGCGGCTCTGCTCTGTATCCCGAGGATCAGATATCCACATTGCCCGTAAGGTTTATGGCAGCTGAGATCATCAGGGAGAAGCTGTTCTTGCACACCCGCCAGGAAATCCCATACGGCCTGGCCGTTGATATTGAATACTGGACTGAAGAGGACAATCTTACCCGGATAGGGGCCATAATCTTTGTGCTGAAAAATTCTCATAAATCCATGGTCATCGGGAAAAGAGGACATGTCCTGAAGGCTGCCGGCATGGAGGCAAGGCAGGAGATTGAAGCGTTGATCAGCAGGAAGGTCTATCTGGAAACATGGGTCAAGGTCCGCCCGGGATGGAATGAAAACAGAAGTATTCTGGCCTCCATGGGAATTGGTTAGGGAAATGGTTGAAACATTCGCACAAAGAAGACAAAAATTAAGAGACTTGATGCACAGTCAGGGTATAGATTATTATCTGGTGCAAAGTCCTGCCAACAGGTATTACCTGAGCGGGTTTGAGCTTTTTGATCCCCAGTGCAATGAAAGTTCTGGATACCTGGTTATCTCCCGGGACAAGGCCATGCTTATGACCGACCCGCGATATCTGGAAGCCGGGAAGGAACATTTCCCGGAAGAAGATATACTTATCTATACTCAGAATAAATATCAGAAGATAAACGAGCTTCTGAAAAAACTTGGCGTGCGCAGCCTGGGTTTCGAGCCCCAGTGGATGAACTGCGAATTCATGGAAAGCCTGAAAAAAGAGTTTGATCTTGTTCCGGCCAGGGGCCTTGTGGAAGAGCTACGTCTCATCAAGGACAGCTATGAAATCGAGTTGATAAGAGATTCATGCCGGCTTAACCATGAGGTTTTTCATTCGGTAGAGGCCATGCTTGAACCGGGACTAAAAGAGACGGATATAGCCTGGTCCGCTGAAAAAATGTTCAGGGAAAAAGGGGCCTCAGGGCTAAGTTTTGCCACAATCGTCGCGGGCGGGCCCAGGTCGGCTCTTCCTCACGCAATTCCCAGAGACATGCCCATTAAGAATGAAGAACCCTTGCTTCTAGACATGGGATGCAGGCTGGGTGATTACTGCTCCGATCAGACCAGGACTTTCTGGGTCGGTAATAATCCCTCCAGTGAATTCAAGTCTGCCAAAAAAATGGTCATTGATGCTCAAAAGCTGGCCATAGAAAAAATTGAACCCGGGATGCCCATAAAAGATGCCTACGATCTTGTGCGCACATTTTTTGAAAAGTACAGGGTCTTTGAATATTTCACCCATGCCCTGGGGCATGGAATCGGGTTGGAGACCCATGAACATCCCAGCCTGGGGCCTATGAGTAAAGGGCTTTTCATGCCCGGCATGGTGGTCAGCATTGAACCTGGACTGTATTACCCCCAATGGGGAGGGGTTCGCTGGGAATACATGGTGCTCATAACTGAAGAGGGAGCAGAGGTGCTCTGATGGATGTTTTTTCCCGGAGAATATACGTGCAGCTTAACAGGAAGGATATCGCCCTGTTCAAGTTTTTGCTTGAATCCAGGGATAATCTGGCTTATTTAACCGTTATCGACAAGTACAAGGCTGTTGTTCAGGTTGTTTGCGGTTACGGTTTTGAGCCTGAAATCCACGAGTTTTTATCAAGCGCTCACAAGGAGATGCCAGTCAAGGTGGTCTATGACAGTGAGCAAGGCACAATGGCTGCAGGTCGCAGAGATGATCCAGGGCAGCCTGGAGTGTTTTGATTAACGGTTGATAACAGCAAGCGAGAGTGAAGATGACCAGAAAAACCTTGATCCTTGTTTTCTTGAGTTTTTTCTGTCTTGGAATGGGTACAACCGGAGGTCTGGGGCCCGGCATGACAGAAACAGACAGGCTTTTTCGGGCCACGATTGTTGATGAATCTGAAAACAGCTACCAGGTGCAGAACCTGTCCATAGACGGATCAACATATCTTCCGGCGAGAACAGGATCAGCTGATGCCAGCATTGATTTCGGAAAGGTCAGGATGGTTCGTTTTTATCTCCAGGATGACCAGGTCCTGGCCAGGGTGACCTTTGTTGATGATCAGAATATGGATTTTTTCATCCAGCCCGGGACCACTTTTATTGGACAGACTGATTGGGGGAGGATAAGCTTTCAGGCCAGAAACATCAGGGAAATAAACTTCAGATAATGAATACTGGATTCCATTACAGCGACCCGGACTCTTCCTTGATCACCCTCAAAAGCGGCATGGATTTGTTTTCACAGGATGACCAGGCCGGGCTGATGTATGTTGTTCTGTCCGGGGGGGTTGATATCTACCGGGACCGGAAACTGGTGATGAATCTTGGACCGGAATCCGTTCTGGGCGCGGAACCTCTTTTTATCCTGGAAGACAGGTATCTATACACGGCCAGATCCTCAGCCATTTCCAGATTTTCCAGTTACCAGTACTCAGATCTGTTTGATATCTTCGGAACACAGCCGATGATAATCAAGCAGATCCTGCACTCCATCAGCCGTCAGCTCGGCAGCCTCTGGAGCGGGGCAAGGGCTCAGGACCTGTCTGATCTTCAGTTTTTAGGCGACATCAGGACTTACGGGCCAGGACAGTGGGTAATTCGTGAAGGAGAGGATGACACCAGCCTGTTTCGAATTGTCTCTGCTCAAAAAGGGCTTGAAGTAACCAAAGATGGGCAGAAGATTACTGTACTTCGAACTCCGGGTGATTTTTTCGGGGAGATGGCCGTTGTTTTGGGCGAAAAAAGAACGGCCAGTGTCAGGTCGCTGGGCGATGCCATCCTTGAAGTCTATCCCGGGGACCAGTTGCAGAACATTCTTTCTGACTACCCCCTGGTTTCAATGCGCATTATTACAGCCCTGTCCAAACGGCTGGCCGAAACTACCCGGTCTTTAACCGTCGGGGACTGACTTTTATACCACTGTTCAGGGTGAAATGGCAGTTTAAGCAATCTTTATCCCTGGCCTTGCTCCTCCCCTGGCAGTGAAGCCTGTTCGTTTTATTGACAAAGATGTTTCATTATATCTATTAGCAACCTTCCGTTGCCAGGTGCCTCAACCCTTATCAAGCAATCCCTGAATCAGAGTTAAGAACCATTGGATTTTTTTGACCTGTTTTTATACCTGTCCATGGCTGCAGGCTTTTTAATGGCCTTCAGTCTTGGGGCCAATGATGTGGCCAATTCCATGGCCCCGGCCGTTGGCGCCCGGGCCATAACCATCCGTCAGGCGGTGATGATTGCCGGCGCGCTTACTTTTGCCGGGGCTGTTTTTCTGGGAGCCAATGTTACAGCCACCATTACCAGGGGCATTATCAATCCGGAACATATCACCGATCCCAAAATAATGATTCTGGGTATGTTCGCCTCTTTGCTGGCGGCAGCCCTCTGGGCGGTGGCTTCAGAGACTGCTGAAGACCCCTACAGGGAGTATAAAGAGTATTTTGTTCCGATCACCGAGAAATTCGTGGACAATCCCGAAAATCCGGTCACTCCGGAAAAGGTGGAACTGGGCTGGATGCTCTACCATG
>PWNK01000092.1 GCA_003557865.1 Desulfonatronovibrio sp. | reverse complement strand
CAGCCCTTGTTCCCCCATCCGGGCTTGCACTATACGGCAGCGGTCTTTTGCCCATGATGTTTATGGCTGTGGTGGGCATACCTCTGTATGTCTGCGCTTCGGCCATTACCCCTGTAGGGGCGGGCATGCTTGCAGCCGGAGTATCTCCCGGCACGGTGCTGGTTTTGCTGCTTGCCGCTCCCATTACCAGCATGGCCACCCTTGGAATAATGAGGAGGGAAATGGGCAACAAGGCCCTTTTTTGTTATTTGGCGGGCATTTTTGTTGTTTCAATAGCATCAGGAATAATCATTGATAAACTGGTATTTCTTGCCGCAATAGACGTTGCGGCTCAGATGGGCGCGGCAAGTGAAATCCTGCCCGGGTGGGTTGAAATCGGGGCCCTGGCTGTGCTTCTGGTTCTGGCCGTTTACAGGTTTCGCGGTCGTTTTATACCTGTGACCCGGGCTTGAATTATTAAAATAATCAATTTGCTGCCGCGGAAAACCATATTGAAATATCTTTTAGATACTGGCATGGTTACCCTTTATGCTTACGCGCAAACATAATCAGGGATAATTATTCTTTCTGGTTGGTAATCTAAGGAGAATTCATGGGGCAAGCTTTAATCCGTTCGCGCTTTTACGTCTGGTTCGCTCTGGTACTGTTTCTTTTGATCCTCCAGCCGGCTGGAGCAGGCGCTCAGGGAGATCATTCCGGGACCGCTGATCTGTCCAGAGCCAGTATTGAAAAACTGCTTCAGGATCTGGAAGACCCGCAAAGACTGGAAAATCTTAAACAGGATCTTCGGGTTCTGCTCACTGTCAGCGAAGGTGTTCCTGAACAAGCAAGGGTTGAATCCAGAGGTCTTGCCGGGCAGCTGCTGACGGTAATGTCCGGCCATATGCAGGGAATCAACCAGGTGATGGCGGAAGTGGGGCAGAATATGCTTCAGATTCCAGAGCTGGCCAGGGATATTGTCCAGCAGGCTCAGGATCCTGAAGTACTCAGGAGTTGGGGAGAAATGGCCGGCAAGGTCATCCTGGTCCTGCTGGCGGGTTTTCTGGCCCAGATCCTGGTTTTCCGCCTTCTGTCCAGGGCCCGTAAAGCTCTGGAAGATCAGGAAGCTTACAGCAGGGGGTTCAGAGCCTTCTTGATGTTTGGCAATACCATCCTGGAGTTGATTCCCATAGCAGCTTTCGCCGCCGCGGCCTACGGTTTGCTGCCCCTGCTGGAACCGCGCGCGGTAACTCAGCTCGTGGCCCTGACCTTGATCAATGCCAATGTTCTGGTCCGGGTGATCCTGGCCTTTACCAGGCTGTTGCTCATGCCTGGGATGCCCTCCCTGAGGCTGTTGCCTCTGGAAAGTGAATCTGTGCAGTATCTTTATATCTGGGCCAGAAGAGTGGTCAGGATTTCGGTTTACGGATACTTTATCCTTGAAGCGGCCCTGATTCTTGGGCTTGCCTCCAGTCTGTACCTGTTTCTGCTAAAAATGCTGGGACTGATCATCACCCTGATGGTGATCATCCTTATTCTGCAGAACAGGGCTGACGTGGCCTGGTGGCTGCGCGGGGGCCGGGAACAGACAGAAGATCCCGGGCATCCCACGGAACCGGAAACCCCTGATCACAGCTTGGTAAAACTCCAGGCGGTTAGTTCATTGCGCCGGCGGATAGCCGATTTCTGGCATATAGCTGCCATATTGTTCACTCTGGGCATGTTCGGAACCTGGGCTCTGGAAATAGAAGGGGGAGTCTACTTTGTGGGCAGGGCTCTGATCCTGACCATCATGGTTGCAGCCCTGAGCGCCTTTTTTGTGCGTGTAAGCCAGCGGAGCCTGGACCGACTGTTCAAGATCAGTGACGAATTGAAAAAGAGCCATCCCAACCTGGAAGCCAGAGCCAACAGGTATCTTCCCTTGCTCAGGCACACGGTCAAAGGGGTTATCTACATCATTGCCGCCTTTTCCATAATGCAGGCCTGGGGGATTGGAACCTTCAGCTGGATTATCTCCCCGCAGGGCGGGGCCATTGTTTCCAGCCTGCTGGTGATTATCCTTATTGTCGGGGGAGCTTTTCTGGCCTGGGAACTGATCAGTTTGAAAATTGAAGACTACATGACCAGGGAGAGAGAGGGAGTTTCCGGGAAAAAAGCCAACACAAGAATACTGACGCTGTTGCCTCTGTTGAACAATATTATCCGGATCGTCCTGGTTCTTGTGGCAGGCATGAGCGTCCTGTCTCATCTGGGAATCAATATTGCCCCTCTGCTGGCCGGCGCCGGAGTCCTGGGACTTGCTGTGGGTTTTGGAGCACAGACCCTGGTTCGGGACGTGATTACCGGGGCCTTTATCCTCATGGAGGACTCAATAGCTGTGGGGGACTGGGTTGAGGCAGGGGGTTATGCAGGAACAGTTGAACACCTTACCATTCGTACCCTGACCCTGCGTGATCTTACCGGAGCGGTATATGTCATTCCCTTCGGGGATGTGACCACCGTCAAAAACAACAACCGCGACTTTGGCTACGCTCTGGTGGACGCGGGCGTGGCTTACAGGGAAGATTACGGGGAGGTTGTTCAGGCCCTGCAGGATGTGGCCATGGAGCTGCAGCAGGATGAAACCTGGGGACCGGATATTATCGGCGATCTGGAAGTATTTGGACTGAACAACCTTGCAGATTCGGCGGTAGAAGTCAGGGTCAGAATCAAAACCAGACCCATGCGTCAGTTTGCGGTTCGCCGGGCTTTTCTGGAGAGGATGAAGCGTATTTTTGATGAGCGCGGCATTGAGATTCCATTCCCGCACCAGACCATCTGGTTTGGAGAGGATAAACAGGGGTCTGCCCCCCCCATGCGGGTTGTCAGGGAGTCTCAGGGTAAGGCTGGATATACTCCGGCCATAGAATCAGGGGCCGGCAAAGATCAGCCGGAAGAAGTGCAGCATTTCTCCGAATCCGAGGCATCCACAGAAGTGGCGCGCAAGGTCGAGCCGGCTGAAAGTGATCCGGAAGATCAGGGGATGGCCGGACCTGATGATCAATCCAGGAAAACTGAAAAATAAGATTGCTGATCAAAGGGGCTCGGGAAAAGGCTGTTTGGCTTGAATCGCTGCCTGGCCCTGGGCAGAGGCCGCTATGGACCTGAAGGGACTCAGCTGAAGAGCATGCTTTGCAGATCGGCAATGGTTGTCAGACCGGTGTCCCGACCATTTTGACCTGGAGAAAAAATCGGCTTGTATCCCAGTTTCAGAGCCTGCTTCATGCGCAGGTCTTGGCCCATTACCGGTCTGATCTGGCCGTTGAGGTCCACTTCTCCCCAGAAAACAGATTTTTCCGGAAGGCTGACATTTTTGAAGGAAGACAGGACAGCCGCCACAAGTCCAAGGTCCATGCCTGGATCGCTGAGGCGCAGCCCTCCCCCGATTTTGGCATAAATATCCGATTGACCCAGGTTCAGTCCCAGCTTTTTTTCCATGACCGCCAGAAGCAGGTGGAGTCTGTTCAGATCAAAACCCAGGGCCGTTCTTCTGGGTATGGCCAGAAAAGAATGGCTGGCCAGGGCCTGAACTTCTACGGCAAAAGTCTTCTGACCGTCCATGGCCAGAACCACTGCCGACCCGCTTAAGCCTGGATTTCTGGCCTGGAGAAAGAATGTGGACGGATCAGGGACAACCTTGAGACCCATGGCGTCCATTTCAAAGATTGCCAGTTCATTGCTGGGTCCAAACCTGTTTTTGACAACTCTTAATATCCTGAAAAGATGCTCCTTGTCTCCTTCCAGGTAGAGCACCGTGTCCACCATATGTTCCAGGACCTTTGGTCCCGCTATCTGTCCATCCTTGGTTACATGGCCCACAAGGACGACGCAGACACCCGATTCTTTGGCCTTTTGAATGAGCCTTGAGGATACCGCTCTTATCTGGGACATGGTTCCGGGGATGGAGTTCACCCCGGGACTGCTGATGGTCTGGACGGAATCAATGATCATCACCCTGATCTTATTTTCAGGGTAGAATGAGGAAACAGCGTCTTCAAGACTGTTGGTTGCAAGAGCCTGTATCCCGCTTTCCAGAAGATGGAGCCGCCCGGCTCTTGATCTGATCTGGGCAAGAGACTCTTCTCCACTGACATAAAGGGCAGGGTTGTCCGGTCTGGTGACCGCCGCGCAGAGCTGTAAAAGAAGGGTTGATTTTCCGATGCCCGGCTCTCCTCCCAGGAGTATGACTGAACCGGGAACCAGACCTCCACCCAGGAGCTCATCCAGCGCGGTGATGTTTGTGCTGAAAAAAGGGCATGCATCCCCCCCTGCCGAACGGAGATCAACCGGAAGGTTTTCAGGTATTGAAGACTTGCTGTCAGCCTGATCCTGCTTCAGCTCCAGGCTGTTCCACTCCCCGCAGCCGGGGCATTGTCCCTGCCAGCGTGGATAATGGGTTCTGCACAGTGCGCAGACATAGGTCTCTTTCTGTTTCATGATAAATTCATAAGCTGCGCAGCATGTCCTTGCTGCAGCTTCAGGGAGCAGGGTCGTGGGCTTCTATGACTTCAAGGCCGAACTCCTGCATTTCCTCCGGCGGGTTATAGAAAACCACCATGAAAGGAGTGTTCTGGCCAGGGGCGACATGTTTATTGGTGGTCAGAATCCCCAGGCGGGACTGAAGGGTTGATTCCAGCTCTTGTTCAGAGGATACCTGCAGCTGAAACAGGGAGGCCACGTTGCCGCAGAGAAAATCTTTTTCCTCCAGGACCAGGCCTTGCGAGTCATAAAGAGTGGCCCTGAGCTTGATCATAGATTTCGGGGCATTAAAATTGTTTACAGCCTGTCCTTCGATGACAAAAAGCTGTCCTATTTTGTCATTGTTCACAAAATACTGACGAATATTCTCAAGAGAGATATCCTTGACGTCTTCTTCGGTAAATACGGTTTTTTGCGGGATCTCTTCTTTCTCCTGCTGAGAAGAAAGGAAAGAAAGGTTAAAACTGTTGTCAAGCCTGGATAAAGAGATATAGATAATCAGGACAAGAACAAGTACGGATGACAGGGCGATAACGACGTTTCTGACTTGTGTCCTTCTTTCCCCTGGTTTTTTTGAGGAAGGAACAATGTCCACGTTCATATCATCCGGGTCCCATTCCGGAATGGATTGTTCTCCTTCCTTTTTTGTTTTTCTGGCCCCTAGGGAAAAGTCTTCTGAGTAAATATCTTCAGAAGGCTCCTGATGGTCAAGGGCTGAAAGCTTAAAGACATGACTGCACCTGGTGCAGCGAACCTTAAGCTCATCCTTGAACTTGGAGTCGTCGAATCTGTACTTGGTGCTGCAGCTGGGGCATTGGACTATCATGGCATTTCTCCGGTTAACCACCATTTCAATTTTTCAGATACTGATGACAGGCATT
>PWNK01000067.1 GCA_003557865.1 Desulfonatronovibrio sp. | reverse complement strand
GCGGGTACCAGTGATACCCGCCGAAGATCTCGTCAGCCCCCTGTCCGCTCTGAACAACCTTGACCTTTTTGGAAACCTCCCTGGAGAGAAGATAAAAGCCGATGTTGTCATGGCTGACCATGGGTTCGGACATGGCCCTGACGCAGTCCCCAATATTGTCCAGGGTCTCGTTGGAACTGATCATAATCTTATGGTGGTCTGTATGGTAATGCCCGGCGATGACATCGGAATATCTGAATTCATCACCGGCCTCCCCGGCAACGCTTTCAAAGCCGATGGAAAATGTTTTCAAATCGTTGATCCCTGCTTCAGCCAGCAGTCCGACAACCAGGCTGGAATCAATGCCTCCTGAGAGTAAAACGCCAACGGGAACGTCTGCAGTCATTCGTCTTTTAACAGCCCTGCGCAGAGCATACATTACCAGATCCTGCCATTCTTCAAAAGACCTTTTTATATCCTGGGGCTGTGGTCCATAGTCCGGCTCCCAGTATCTGGTTTCCGACATTTGACCGTCAGGCTCAATGCTGAGCAGTGTGGCCGGATTAAGTTTGCGGATATCTTTCAGGATGGTATGCGGAGATGGAACCACTGCATGAAAGGACATGTAATAATGGAGCGCCACCGGATCAATGTCCCTTCCCACCCTGCCCGTGGCCAGAATGGCCGGCAAAGTGGACGCAAAGATAAGCCCTCCTTCAGCTCTCGCGTAGTACAGAGGCTTGATTCCCAGCCTGTCCCTGCCGAGAATGACCCGGCCGGAATCTCTTTCGGCCAGGGCAAAGGCGAACATACCCATGAATCTGTCAACGCACTTTGGTCCCCATTTATGATAGGCCTTAACAAGTACTTCACTATCTCCGCTGGAGAAAAAGCTGTACCCCATGGATTTAAGCTCTTCTCTGAGTTCCTTGTAATTATAAATCATCCCGTTGAAAACGCATGAATAACCAAGCTCAGAATCAATGAGCGGCTGTCTTGATTTTTCACTGAGGTCCACGATTTTCAGCCTGCGGTGGCCGAGGCACTGCCTTCCATGCAGGGAAAGCCCATGTCCGTCTGGCCCTCTGGGAATCATGGCTTTGGACATTCTGAATACTGTTTCCGGGTTAATTTCCTGATCGTTGAACCTGATTTCTCCACAAATACCACACATAAACGCACCTCTGCTAAAATTTGCAGATTATGACAACTTCTTGTTCCTCACATAAAACAATGGTATCTGTTTAGCGCTTTGCATGTGGCATGAGGACTGGCTCTCCCGGCACCCACTTGGCGATAAAATATGCATACAACTTCAAAATACAGCTCAAGTGGGTCCCGGGATGCCTGTCCCCTGCTTTCCTTAAAAGCGCTACACAGATACAAACAATGCATCTTGGTAATTATAACTCATTAATTGATAATACTTACCTTGTCAAATCAACACAAAAAAACCGGTCCTGCAAGGCATGTCTCACAGAACCGGTTTTAAAGCTCATGGCTGAGCAAAATTATCTATACCCTGATAATTAAAGGGATTACAACTGGATCCCTGTCCAGAACCCTGCGGAAAAACCTGCGCAGTGTGGAACGGGCCTTTTCCTCAAGCTTCCTTGTGGCTCCTGGGGGCATATCTTCATAGATGTCCAGAAGAAGACACTTGGCATCCTCAAGAACATGATTAAAATGCTGTTCAAAGATAAAGCCTCTGGACAGTATTCTTGGTCCGATAATCAAATCGCCGCTGTCGGCACTGATAACCATGACCACTATGACCAGGCCCTCACCGCCAAGGATCTGTCTTTCTTTAATTACCGTGTGTCCCACATCACCGACTCCCTTGCCGTCAACAAGGATCGACTCGGCCATGATCTCTTCCTCAAAACGGATTCCCTTGCTGAAAAAGGTCACCGGCTGCCCATTTTACAGAACAATGCTCCTTTCAGGAGCTACTCCGCACTCCCTGGCCAGTTCAGCGTGCTTGAAGAGATGCCTGTATTCTCCATGCACGGGGATGAAAAACCTTGGTTTCACCGTCTCCAGCATAACCTTTAACTCATCCCGGTGCGCATGGCCTGAAGCATGAATTGCCCGGACCTTTTCATAAACCACCTCAGCTCCAAGCCGGTAAAGATTGTTTATGACTCTTGTAATGGCCTTGGTATTTCCAGGAATTATCCTGGAAGACATGAGGACCATGTCTCCCTTGTTGATTTTCAGTTGTTTATGTTCACCCAGGGCCAGCCTTGTCAGGGCCGATAGAGGTTCTCCCTGCGACCCGGTTAAAAGAAGCACCTTTTGAGAGTCTTTATAACCGGCCAGCTGGTCCAGGGAACAGTAGATATCATCATCCACATCAATGAAGCCTTCCTCCATGGCCATTTCAATATTTTTGGCCAGGCTGCGTCCGCTGACCGCAACCTTGCGCCCAAACTCTCCGGCCAGATCGAAAATCTCCTGCATTCTCTGGATATGGCTGGAAAAAAGGGTTACCAGTATTCTCCCTCTGGCCAGGGCGAAGTAATCACGCAGTGAAGACATTATCTCTCTTTCAGTGAGCGCGTAACCGTCTCGCTCCACGTTGGTCGAATCAGACATGAACAGAAGAACCCCGGAGCGTGAAAACTGCCTGAAGGCTTCAAGGTCGGTTTGGTGCCCCCCCATGGGCTCCTGGTCAAGTTTGAAATCACCGGAATGAACAATTTTTCCAACTGGAGTTTCAATCCCCAGCCCGAACCCTTCAATGATTGAATGGCAGACCGGAAAAAAATTAAAGGTGATGTCACCAATGCTTAATGGTTTGTTTTCGGTAACAACCTGGGTTTTGATATAGTCTTTAAGATTAAATTCCGTCAGTTTATTCAGAACAAGCTGGAGGGTAAATCTTGAACCGTATATTGGAACATCGACATACGGCATCAGCCATGGAAGGGCTCCAATATGATCTTCGTGTCCATGAGTGAGGATAATGCCTTTAAGTTTGTTTTTATTCTGAATAATGTAGTCAAATCGAGGAATCACCACATCCACGCCCAGAAGATAGTCATCTGGAAACATCAGACCGCAATCAATGACCACCATAGTCTGTTCAGTTTCCATGACCATGCAGTTCTGGCCTATGGCCCCCAGTCCCCCCAGTGGGGTCAGTCTGAGATAATTGTTATCGGAATCCATCAATAATCTCCAAAAAAAGTAGCACTATCTGATTTCACATAAGCTGCATTAAAGGGCATGCATACCCTTCCATTACTGACAGGTGATCTGCTTAAAACTTTATCACCCGGTCTGCATGCCAAAACCCGATTATCAGTCTGTACTGTGATCCTTGCTTTCAGCGATTACTTTTTCAGCTATGGGAGCTGGACATTCTTCATAATGATCAAACTCCATGGTGAAAGTACCCTGGCCTCCGGTCATGGAGCGCAGGTCCTGGGCATACTGCAGAATCTCGGACATGGGTACATGAGCCCGGACTTCAGTAATGCCCTTATCCGAATCAGATCCCAGAACCTTGCCTCTTTTGCTGGACAGGTCCCCGATGACATCTCCCATGTATTCATCAGGCACATAAACCTGAACAATGACAATCGGTTCAAGAAGAGCAGGCCTGCACTGCTCCACCGCTTTCTTGAAGGCCATTGAACCGGCGATCTTGAAGGCCATTTCTGAAGAGTCAACTGTATGATAGGAGCCATCATAAAGTGTGACCTTGAAATCCACAACCGGATAACCGGCTATTACTCCCTTGGCTGCTGACTCCTGAATACCCTTGTCCACAGCAGGGATATACTGTCTGGGTATTGCCCCGCCCACAATAGCATCTTCGAATTCGTACCCTTCTCCACGCTGCCTGGGCTCGAGCCTTATCCAGCAGTCGCCGAACTGACCTCTGCCTCCGGTCTGTTTCTTGTACCTGCCCTGGATCTCAGCCCTGCCCTTGATTGTTTCCCGGTAGGGAATCTTTGGAGTCTTGAGCACAATATTGGCCTTGTAACGTCTTCTGGCCTTTTCAACCGCAGTTTCGATATGCAGCTGTCCCATGCCTGAGAGCAGCATGTCCCCGGTCTCTTCATTTCTGGCCAGCTTCAGGTTGATGTCCTCATCAAGCAGCCTCTGCACTGCTGAAAAAACCTTGTCTTCCTCTCCTTTCACTTCAGCGGCCAGGGCATAAGACAGGATGCAGGGAGGCAGGTCATCCTTTTTCAGGACAAAGGAACTGCCATCCTGGCATAAAGTATCCCCTGTCGCGGTTTTCTTGAGCTTGGGGGCAGCTACAATTGCTCCGGGACCTACTTCCGTCTTCACCGGGGTCTGTTTTTTACCTTCCATAAAAAGGAGTTGGCCCAGTTTTTCCTTTTCATCCCTAACCGGGTTGAAAAGATTCATATCCGGTGCGATTTTGCCGGACAAAACCCGGATCAGGCTTAAATGACCGGCAAAGGGATCAGTAATGGTCTTGAAGACGAAACCAGAAAAAGGCTCCTCTGGATGCGGTTTTCTAGAGCTGCCGTTTTCACCCTCCCAGTCAGGATGCTCAAGCGGAGACGGGAGCAAATTCTGAATGCATTCAAGCAGGTTCACAGCCCCCTTGTTCTCCAGGGCCGCTCCTGCGCATACCGGGGTGAGCTCTCCGGATAAAACACCCGCGCGCAGCCCGGTGTTCATCTCCTCGGGGGTAAGCATCCCTTCTTCGAGATATTTTTCCATAAGAGTCTCATCGCTTTCGGCAATATTCTCAACGGCCGTTTCCCTGATTTCCTCAACTTTGCCTGCAAGATCATCAGGAATGTCCCCAGGATCCAGCCTGCCATCCTCAGAATGATAATAGGCCCTGTTTTCCAGTATATCCACGATACCCTTAAAATCAGCTTCAGCCCCTATGGGCAGCTGCAGCTGAACAGGCTTAATGCCCAGAACGTCCACCAGACTCTGATAGGCCATTTCGTAACTGGCCCTTTCCCGGTCCATTTTATTGATGAAAAAAATGGCCGGAAGGTTTAACTTTTTGACCTCCAGCCAGATCTTTTTGGTCAAAGGTTTAGCCCCGTCAATGGCGTCCACTACAAAAACCACCCCGTCTACTGCCTTTAGAAGATAATGGATATCGCCGATAAAGTTGTTGTCACCCGGGATGTCAATTAAAAAATGCTGGTTCTTGTTCCAGTTAAAAGTGGCAAATGCGGGCTGGACACTTCCCCTTCTCTTGATTTCCTCAGGTTCAAAATCGAGGCTGGTCGTGCCGTCCTCAATCCTGCCCAGTCGCTGAATAACCTTGCAGTTATACAGAATCATCTCAGCTACAGAGGTTTTTCCAGCTCCTCCATGTCCAACCAAGGCATAGGTCCTTTGAGTATTCAACTTGTCCAGCATTAATTTTGCCCCCTTTGATAATTATTTGTATTTCAATCAGTTAAAACATCAGCTAGAAGTATAATCAACTGCCTTCTCAGGTCCCTGAAAGGACAGATATCTCATGTTCACGCCTTAACCTGTGAAGCATACCCTGAAGCTGTGACATTTTCAACAAAGGCTTAAGCTGATAACCATAAAAACCTATACAGTTCCCAAAATCAATGCAAATCTTAAAGACTGCCTGTCAGGGTCAATGACGGTCATTCCTCTTAGCTTTAAAGGTATTGAGCCCCTTAGTCAAAACCGTGTATTTGAACCTTTTGAATGTTCAGAGAGCTTGTGGCTATTCAATAAATCAGCCCCAGGGAGTTCCCGGCAGAACCAGATTAAAAGGGAGTGGAGACATCCATAATGGTGATCATTGTGGGAAAATGGGCGCATCGCCATCTGGACATGGGCAAAGGGTCCAGTTATTGTTAAATATGGTTTCCATCCGGAAATGGTTATTATTTCCTTTCTGAAGGAACCTGCTTGTGCCTGTCCGCATGCAGACAGGCTGCTCTTGAGCCGTTATTGGACAATGTACGCATACAGGCCTAGAGTTAATTGATTTTCCGGACAAAAAAAATATTCGTTCATGTACAATACTCCACAGATAATAACTGTGCACGCTGAAAGTATCAGTCTTGATGATCCCTGTCTGTTTTGGGCCCACAGTCCAGACAACCATTTCATATCAAGCATGGAAAAGTACGGTCAGATAGAACCGGTCCTGGTCATGGCTGTTGCAGATCAAAAAATCCTGGTTGCCGGATATAAAAGAGTTAAGGCTTTAAAAGCCCTTAAGCGCAAGATCATGGCCCTGGTCCTCCCTGTTGCGGATCCATACCTCAAAGGCCAGATATATCTGCTCTCCAACACCGGTCAAAACCTGGACATGAAGAAAACAGTCCTTGCCCTGCGCTATTTTTCCTCTATTGGGAGAATCTCTGAAGAAATCCTGACCAATCTGCACCTGGTCCCGGGTTCCAAGCTTGAGCAATTGTGGCAAAGCTGGATTTCAATTCCCTGTTCATGGGACACGCTGCTTGCAAAAGGAAATATTTCCCTGGAATGTGCCAGGATCATGCAGAACCTAAAGGCTGAAGATTTAGAGGCTGTATATCCTTTTTTTGATCAGTTGAGCTGGTCCAGAAGCAGCAGTCTCAACTTTTTGACCTGGCTTGGGGAGACGGCCCGCATGAAAAAAGCTGGTATCTGCAGATTAATCCACGAACTGGAACTGGCTCCAATTCTGCAAAGCCGTTTATCTCCAGGCGACAAAATAAAAAAAATAATGCTTGTGGTCTTTCAGGCCAGATACCCGGTTTTATCAAGCCTTAAAGGTTCACTGACCAGAAAATTAAGACAGATAGGCGCGAAAAGTGGATGGAAGGTTGAACACCTGGATGATTATGAATCCAGGGAATTAGTTTTTTCCACAAGAGTAAAAAACATCCAGGACCTGCAAAAAGCCTTGAGGGGACTTGAGCAGATTTCAAGTTCCAAGGCTCTCGAAAACTGGCCGGTAAAATAAATGGGACCAGGTTCAGACACAGCCCCTGGGAAGCATATTCCTGCCTTACCTGAAAAAATTATTCTTGATCCCGAGGTAGTCCACAGCCCCATGGCCAGAAAGGTAACCGCCCGGCTGCCTGAAGCTCAAGTCATGATTCTTGAGCCCGGTCAGAACCTGTGCCACCTTTCAGATGCTGATAATTCTTTGGTCATCTATCTTAAACACTTTCGCGGAAGATTTCTTCGTCCCTGCCCAGCCACCAGCCGCTACCGCTGTTGCGGATACCAGATCATTCACATCGGGGAAAATTGTCCCCTGAATTGCAGCTACTGTATTCTTCAGGCCTATTTTCAGGACAGGACAGTAAAGGTCTGGGCAAACCAGCACGACCTCATGCATCAGCTGGACGAGGCCTTCAGCAAGGACTTCAGAAAACAGTTCCGGGTGGGCACAGGAGAATTTACTGACTCTCTTGCCCTGGAGCATCTTACCGGCTATTCATCCGACCTGGTGGAATTTCTTAATAATTATTCCAATGTGTGTCTGGAACTTAAATCAAAAATCATCGACCTCTCCTGGATGAAAAAGGCTTTGTCCAGCCAGAGGATACTCCCTGCCTGGTCAGTTAACAGCCAGGAAATCATCTCAGCAGAGGAGAAAGGGGCTTCAAGTCTGGAAGAACGGCTCCAGGCCGCAGGAAAGTGCGCCGAGCAGGGGTTCAGGGTCTGCCTCCACTTTGACCCCATTATTCACTACCCTGGATGGGAAAAGGGTTACTCCAGGACGGTGGAGATGATCCATGATTATCTCCAGCCTGTGAATATCGCCTACATCAGCATGGGATCTTTCAGGTACATGCCGGTTTTAAAGGAGCTGATTGAGCATAACCATCCACAGTCAAGCTATATTTTCAATGAGTTCATTATGGGAATGGATGGCAAGTCAAGGCTTCTGCTTCCCTTGAGAACTGAACAGTTCCGGTTAATTGCGCAAAAACTTAAGGCAGGCGGGATATCAAAGCAGATTTACTTGTGCATGGAATCAGACCTTGTCTGGAAGGAAGTACTGGGCTGTACTCCCAACGACCTTGGAGGTCTGGATAAACACCTGCTCAACCTGAGCTTTGGAAGGAAGAATTGAGCCTTAGAGGTTCATGCCCACAAGCTCCCCGAACTCCTGACATCCAACTCTTGTGGAGCCCTGCATCTGCGAGGCCAGATCAACAGTGACCCTTTTGCCGCCGATAACCTTTTCCACCGCCCTATGAATAAGCACCGCCGCCTCGCCCCATCCGGCGTGCTCCATGAGCATGGCTCCGGAAAGAATCAGGCTTCCGGGATTGGCCATATCTTTCCCGGCTATGGCAGGGGCAGTGCCGTGAGTTGGCTCAAAAAAGGCCAGTCTGTCACTCATGTTTACCCCTGGGGCCAGACCAAGTCCGCCTACCTGGGCTGCCAGGGCATCGGAAAGGTAGTCTCCATTGAGGTTGGTAGTAGCGATGACACTGAATTCTTCAGGCCTTAAAAGCACTTCCTGAAACATGGCATCGGCTATGCGGTCCTTGATTACCACAAGCTGAGCATCGCTGTCAGGCCCTTCCCTGGATGTGGTCAATCCGGAAAACTCTTCCCTGGCCAGCTCGTAGCCCCAGTTTCTAAAGGCCCCTTCTGTATATTTCATGATGTTGCCCTTGTGAACAAGGGTCACGCTTGGCCTTCCCTGGTCTATTGCATATTGAACCGCCTTTCTTACCAGACGCTTACACCCGGTTTCTGTCATCGGCTTAAGACCAACAGCAGCATGGTCAGAAACAGAAACATTCAAGTTTTCCTTTAAAAACGATATGAGTCTTACGGCCTCAGGACTGTCCGCCTCCCATTCAATTCCAGCGTAAACATCCTCGGTGTTCTCCCTGAAAACAACCATGTCGACCAGATCGGGCCTTTTCAGGGGAGATTCAATCCCCTGAAAGTAGCGCACAGGCCTGATACAGGCGTAAAGATCCAGGGTTTGCCTCAAGGTTACGTTAAGACTTCTGAATCCTCCGCCCACAGGAGTGGCCAGCGGACCTTTGATGGCCAGCGAAGCCTCGGCCAGAGTGTCCAGGGTTGACTGAGGAAGATACTGCCCGGTCTGCTCATAAGCCTTTTCACCTGCCAGAATTTCGACCCATTTAAGTTTATGTTTTCCCTGATAAGCCTTCTCAAGGGCTTTTTCCAGGACAGGCCTGGCAGCAAGGAAAACTTCCGGTCCGATTCCATCCCCTTCGATAAAATATACAGTTTTTTCCATAAACTGTTTTCTCCTGATAGTTAATTGACTTGAGAGTGAAAAGTTAAAGGTAAAAGGTTAAAAGTAAAGATAAATAAATCAAGGAGTTAAATTAGCCAAGACTCCGTATATTCAAAATCCTGGTATTGACCTGTAAACACAGAAAGTTGCCAGAGAACTATTGACTGTCAAGTTAATTGAGCTCAATCGTTTAAAGATTCTTCAGGGTCAATGATTCCCTTCCTGGATCTGTGCAACAGGTACATATCCGCCAGAACCAGGGAAAACATGGCCTTCAACACTGGAACTATACGGGGAATGGCGCTGATATCATGTCTTCCGCCAATACTGATTTCAGTTTCTGATCCTTGGGTGGTAATTGTTTTCTGGGTCCTGGCGATGGATGGAATCGGCTTTACAGCCACCCTGGCCATGACAGTCTGTCCGGATGAAATGCCGGCCAGTATCCCTCCAGAATTATTTGAAACAAAACCTTTCCTGGTTATCCAGTCATTATTTTCACTGCCCTTGAGTCTTGCAGCCTGAAAACCACTCCCGATTTCCACTCCCTTGACCGCTCCAACACCCATCAGTGCATACGCGATCCTGGCATCAAGCTTGTCGAAAACCGGCTCCCCCAGCCCAGCCGGAACATTATAGGCAGCAAGCTCAACAATGCCCCCCAATGAATCACCGTTAGACTTTGCTTTTTGAATCAGTTTTTCCCATCTGGGCAAGACTTCTGGATCCGGACTGGCAAAGGAATTTTTGAAAATTTCCTCTCTTGATTGATAACCAGCCTTAATCCCTCCAAACTCAACCGTGCAGGCCAGAACATCGATACCCACTTCTTTTAAAAAAACCCCGGCAACAGCCCCGGCCGCCACTCTGGAGACTGTTTCCCGGCCTGAGGATCTTCCTCCTCCCCGATAGTCTCTGACACCATATTTGGCATCATAGGTAAAATCCCCGTGACCCGGCCTGTAAATATTCTTGATGCCGGAATAATCTCGGGAACGATGATCCTCATTGGCAATAAAAAAGCCTATGGCCGTTCCAGTGGTCCTGCCTTCAAAGACACCGGAAAGTATTCTTATCCTGTCCGATTCCTTTCTCTTGGTGGAAGCCGGGCCTTTTCCAGGCTTTCTTCTGTCCAGTTCCTCCTGGATAATTTCCTCATTCAAAGCGATTCCTGCCGGACATCCCTCCACCACGCCACCCAGGCCGGGTCCATGGGACTCGCCGAAGGTGGTGACCCTGAAAATCCGGCCGAATGAATCCCCGCTCATGAATTACCCCTGTTAACAGTCAAAAGGCAGTCAGGTTGTACACCAAAAAAATTCTCAAAATATGCTGAGCATACGCATAACGAAAACCAGTATTTGAGCCTGCCAAATTTTGAGAAAAAAGGCCACAATAAACATGGACCTGATCATAGTTTGCAAGATCTTCAAAAACAATATAGGAACTCAGAAACCAAAAGCATCGGCAAACAAAAGCATGGTCAAGTAAAGGACATTAATACGTCCCCGCTCTGGGAATCTGGCTGTTTTTTGTTCGACAGCAGTTGTGATCATCCTTTACACCATAAGCAGCCCTATTTTCCAAGCTCAGCGAGCGGCTTCCATTATAATGTCTTCAGCGGGTTGTACCCTGCTGCCTGGATGCGTGAAGTTGTTTTTTGATTTCTTAACTCCTGGGCCAATGCCGGGCATATCATACTTTGACATGAACGTGAAAAGACCGGGCAGGCCAAACCTCCAACAGCAGTTTATATCATGAATCTTGAATTGATCTTTTATTCCCTGATCCTCATTGGCATCCTGCTCTTAGCCGGGAAAATAATCCGCCGCAGATACACTGTCTTTCAAAAACTATTTATTCCCGCCTCGATAATAGGAGGTTTTCTGGGTTTGATTCTGGGAGGCCAGGTCCTGGGCTGGTTTGCCGGATGGTTCATTAAAAAAGAGCACTGGATTCATGAAGGTCTGTTCCCGGAACAGGTTCTCCAGGTCTGGTCAGGGCTGCCCGGGCTGTTAATCAGTGCCGTATTCGCGGCTCTTTTTATCGGAAAGAAGATTCCGCCGTTAAAATCCATCTGGCACAAGGCAGGCCCCATGGTTGCCCATGGACAGACCCTGGCCTGGGGCCAGTATGCCATAGGAATTTCTCTGGCCATATTTCTCCTGACGCCGGTCTGGGGAATCAGCCCTCTTTCCGGTGCTCTGATTGAAATCAGCTTTGAGGGCGGGCACGGGACTGCTGCAGGACTGGCAGATACCTTCAGGGAGCTTGGTTTCGCCCATGGAGCTGATCTTGCTCTGGCCCTGGCCACAGTCGGGGTGGTGATGGGAACATTGCTGGGAATCCTGCTCATTAACTGGGGTGTGCGCTCCGGGCGCATTGATCCGCCTACAAAATCCGGTTCCCAGGAACAGGAGGAACTGGCGGAGCATGATGAACGTGAAACCCAGCCCATGGATGTAGATAGAATCAGCTCCATGACCGAACCACTGTCTTTGCATCTTGCCCTGGTCGGTCTGGCTATTGGCATCGGCTGGCTGGTGCATCAGGGCCTGGTGTTTGCGGAGAATGCAGTTCTGGGCAAAAGCGAATTCGAACTGATGCCACATGTTCCTCTCTTTCCCCTGGCCATGATCGGAGGCGTTCTGCTACAGATATTTCTGGATCGCATAGGCTACTCAAGATACATAGACCGCAGGCTCATTAACCGTATTTCCGGTGCAGCCCTGGACATCCTCATAGTTTCCGCTCTGGCCACTCTCTCCCTGAAGGCCATCGGCGAGAATATCATTCCATTTATCATCCTGGCTGTGGCTGGAATCAGCTGGAACCTGATAGGGTTTTTAGTCCTGGCTCCCCTGATGTTCCCCCGAGACTGGTTTGCCAGGGGAATGGGCAATTTCGGACAATGCATGGGCATGACCGTTATCGGGCTTCTCCTGATGCGCATTGTTGATCCGGACAATAAAACAGGAGCCATGGAGAGCTTTGGATACAAACAGCTGCTGTTTGAGCCTGTGGTGGGCGGAGGCCTTTTCACGGCAGCATCGCTGCCCCTGATCTACCATTTTGGACCTTTCCCGGTACTGGTTTTCACTTCTGGTATTGCCCTGGCCTGGCTCATATTCGGACTGATATCTTTCCGGCCGGTAAAAAAACCGTCCCTGGCAGAGAATTAGAACGTAAAACCGGGTGGCAGGCCGTCTGCATCATTCCGGTCAAAAAGATGATCAGGCGGTTTTCTCTGCCTGTCCGGATCTGCTTCCAGCTCAAGACCGATGGCCCTGCCCTTTGTAATGAACGATCCTTTTTTTATGCGCAGAGCTTCCATGGGCCCCACTACTATGGCCGAATCACCCTGGACCGGACAGTGATACTCACATGCCCCGCAGCCGCTGCACTTATGCTGGGTAATATAAGGAACCGGTACTCCAGACTCAGGCACCCGCTTAAGCTCAATGGAGGCATAAGGACATACTTCGTAACAAACCAGACATTCTCTGTTCCATTCCCAGGCCAGACATTTATGCCTGACGACAAAAGAAGTTCCCACCTTGGCCCACATTTTTTCATTGAGCTCAAGGGAGCGGATGGCTCCGGTGGGACAGACCTGTCCACAGACGTTACACAAAGGATCGCAGGGACCCCTTCTTGGCCGGATCCTGGGACTGAACATTCCCCCGGGTCCGGCCTCAAACCAGACCGGCTGCAGGGTGTTGGTCGGACAGGCCTTCATGCACAGCCCGCAGGCTATGCATCTGGCCTGAAAATTTTCTTCAGGCAGAGCGCCCGGAGGCCTGACAAGAGTTTCCGACAGGATGTGTCCGGGAAATGTGCCTGTTTTAGCCTGAATGATATTTGTATGGACAAGAACCGCAGCCCCTGCGCCGCTTAGGGCTGAAACCATAAACCCCCTTCTCTGCGGTACAAAGCGCCCGGAAGCCAGGCCCTTTTCCCCATGGTGCATGCTGAATCCAACCGCATTTTCAGGACAGACCCGGACGCAGGTTTCACAGACTATGCACTCCTGATGAAAAGTCTTGTGCGCATCCTCATCAATAGCCTGCATGGGACACCTTTTCCTGCATATTCCGCAGTCAGTGCAGTCCGCAGAAACATTTCTGCGCACAAGGGCTCTTTGACCTGCCAGGGCCATCAGCGCACCAGAAGGGCACAGATACCTGCACCAGAACCGTGGAGAATGATATGCTAGACCGAAGACAGCAATAAAAAAAAGAACTATAAACCACTGGGTTGAAAACCTGTAGGCTGTCAGCTCCATGTAAGCCAGATTTTCCAGACCCAGGGCCATGTTCAGGGGCAGCAGAATGTCCAGTGCCGCATCGCCGGCCAGGATAACAAAGGGGTAAAAAACCAGAGCGGTTAATCTAGTGACAAGCGAGAGAGGAGAGGCCAGGAAAACTGATGAGACGCCGATAAGAGCCATGCCAAGCATAAAGAACAGAACATAATATTTAATCCTTCTCAGCCCTGATTCCCTGGAGGAAGGAAAGGGTCCAGGTTCCCTTGACCGGGGCCTTAACAATCTGTCAGAAAGATCAATGGTGATGCCCATGGGACAAATGTATCCACAGAAAAACCTTCCCAGGACAACGGTCAATCCAAGGATGACCAGTCCCGGGAAAAGAGCCCAGATCCACTGCCTGGAGCTGATGGAAGTTCCCAGGAAAACCAGAGGATCGAGCCTGATAAAGGCATCTGCAGGAATCCAGGCCTTGAGGGGAAAAGCGGCTGACCACAGAAGAAATAAAAATATTCCAAGACTTATGGCCTGGACTGTCAGTCTGAAATTCATCAGGCGGTTACATTCCTGATGGTCATGTTTTCCACATCCATCCGGCCCAGCCCTCTTTGGTGAGCCTCAAGCACGTGGGCCACATTTCTGGGCATAACCTCACGGCCATACCAGGGAAACATGTCAATTACCAAGGCGTCTGCAGCTACCATGTCCGCTGAAGCAATGACCAGGTCAGCCCGGATGACCTCTCCAGGACCGAACGGACCATGGCTGGCCAGAACCCGGGTAGCGTCGATAACCGCCAGATCAGCCTTGAGCAGGGTGCAAAGATCAACAATGGCTGAGCTGAGATTAAACCTGCGGTGCATTATTCCCCGATCCCGGATGAGCCCCATCATACCCTTCATGGACAAACTCACGCCAGTGGCTGAATGAGACTTGGCCACAGGCGCGGCAATAAGAACATCAGCCCCCAGGACATCGCGCATGACTTCAGTCTCCCGGAACCGCTCTCCCTGTTCAATGGTGACTTTTTGGAAAAAACGGGCCGAACTCAGGGTCCGGACAGAAACTCCTGGAATATGCCTGCAGGCCTTTTCAATTCCTGAACGCTCCATGCATAGATCGGGGTTCTGCAATGGATTGTCCAGAACCATAACAGAAGATGCGCCAGCTTCCACGCACATTTGGCACAGGGCTCTGACCACATCCGGGTGGGTATTGGTGGCACGTTCATAGGAATGGGCAAAACTCATATTGGGCTTGATCACCACCCTGTTTCCATCACTTACAAAAGATTTAATCCCACCAAGAAGGTCCAGGGCTGCTTTTGTTGCCTCAAAAGCACCGCCCTCGGCCACAGCAATATCCGGCTTTGAACCGGCCTGGACATCAGGGGAAAAGAAAAACCCCGTTTTTGCCGCTGCGGCCGCAAAAAGAGCTGCCTGGCCATGTCTTTTAATAAACTCCCTGCGGGTAAGCGCTGATTGTGGACAGGTGACATGCCTTGATACCTTGTTGATCTTCTTCATATTTCGTTCCTGCTGAGCCAAGCTAGATCCATGGTCTTCCAGACAATTGGAATCGTAAACCAATAAAAAAATTCTCTGACAAGGCCAAGTTTTTACCGACAAATACCGGGATTTAGAATATCCTGAGCATCAGCGGCAATAATTATCTCTTCCAAATTATATTCAAATAATTTCAAACCTGCAAATCTTCAGCGAAGACAGAAATAACAATGGGCAACGGGGTTCAAAGCGTGCTGCCGGTTAAAAAGACCATCAAGGGCCATGGCTCTCCCAAGAGCTGATTAACCAGTGAAAGCAGGAAGGTGATAATAAGGTGCAGGCGTAACCCATCTAAAACTTTATGATTTGGTCCCGGCTCTGCATTTCATCCTCGCCTGGACAGACTGAATCTCTCAAGTCAACCAGGGTAATCCCTTGAAGCTTGGTCCAGATGATCTGGTTGATCTCATTCCAGACCTTCCGTGTTTTGCAGCTTAAATGCTTTTCACAGTACTCAGGTTCATCCAGGCATGGGCATAGCTCCACTTTTCCCTGGACAGCCTCCAGAATGTCGGCCAAAGTAATTTTTTCCGGAGGCTGAGAAAGAACATACCCCCCTCCCGGACCCCTGAGGCCATCCACCAGTCCACCCTTGCGCAGCAGCCTAACAATTTTTTCCAGATACTTCTCTGAAATTCCCTGCCTTTTGGCAATGGTCTTGATGCGAACAGGACCATTCTCGCCCTGTTCGGCCATGTCCAGCATAAGCCTTGTTCCATAACGAATAGTAGTTGAAAGCTTCATAATAACTCCAAATATTTAATTACTAAAAAAAACATACCAGCCAAGTATTCTTTTACCCTGAGGTTTCGAGTTTGTCCAGCTGGTTTTTCCATCCTGAACGTATCCATGAATTTTCCTGTGTTGGGAGTTAAAGACCCTGGCGCCACTTTGCTTTTTCACCGCGTCCAGGTCTGCTTTTCCGCATGGGCTACTGTTTAAATGCTTTAATTTTTCTAGCCTACCTTAAACGCTTACTAATATTTTCTAACTCTCAATTTCCAAAATTGTCCTCATTTAGTATCATAATTAAACATCTGATTGCAAACTATTTCCTGACTGCAAAGCTATTGCCATTCATCTCTAAAATATTTAAGTTTAAAAGTTGAGCTGAAAAACAAGGATTAATCATGATTAACAGAAAGCCCCATATATCTTTACCTGCGGATAAGCTTGTCAGACGGGTACTGGGCATGAGCCCGGATAATTTCAACTCCTGGCCCGAATCCGTGCGCAACCTGGCCCTCAGCCTGGCTGGAGAACTGTTTTTGATCCGCTACAATCCCTTTATCAACCCTGATCTGATCCAGAAAAGCGTCTGGTCAAGACTGGAAGCGGAAAAATCCGGTCTCTCCCCCCAGTATTATCAGGAAATCTCATCCCGGCTGGAGAAGTACTGGACGGGATTCCAGGAGGATCAGGAGTTCAGGGGCCAGGTGATCAAGAGTTTAAGCAGACATCTGCCCCGAAAAAACATCGTTACCACTCCCAATACAATAATTGAATGCTCCACAGACGCAACCGACCTGCGCATGGAACTGCCCATGATGGTCCTGTTTCCGGAAAGCACTGCCGAAATTCAGGCCATTGTCCGGCTGGCCAATGAAATGGGGTTTTCCATCATTCCCAGAGGAGGAGGATCCGGGCTTACCGGAGGAGCCATACCGGCCACCCGGCGCAGTGTTATTTTGAGCATGAGCAGAATGAAAAAGATTCTTGGAATTGACAAATCAAACCTTGTTCTGTGCTCACAGTCAGGAGTCATAACCCTTGACGCCATCCAGGCTTCTGCCAGGGAAATGCTGCTCTTCACCATAGATCCGGCATCAAAGTCAGCCTCATCTCTTGGCGGCAATGTATCTGAAAACGCCGGGGGGCCGTTTGCGTTTGAATACGGTACGACCATAGATAATATTCTAAGCTATAAAATGGTCATGGCCGACGGCCAGCTCATTGAAATCAGGCGGGCCAACCATCCAGGCCATAAAATATTGATGGATGAAGAGGTTGTTTTTGAAATACTGGACCCAGAGGGAAATGTCAGAGAAACAATCACCCTGGGAGGTTCAAGCATAAGGACACCGGGACTGGGCAAGGATGTAACCAATAAATATCTGGGAGGACTGCCTGGAATTCAAAAGGAGGGTGTGGACGGAGTTATCACTGAAGCCTGCTTTACCCTTCATCCCATGATGGCCATGTCCAGGGTGCTCTGCCTGGAATTCTACGGGCATTCCATGCACAACGCCATGCTGGTCATCAAAGATATCGTCTCTCTGCGCGATGAAATCAGAAAAACCGGAGACCTGGTAAAAATATCTGCTCTGGAGGAGTTTGGATCAAAATATGTGCAGGCAATAGAATATCGCAAGAAATCCCGGCAGTATGAGGGTGAACCCATTTCAGTGCTCATTGTGCAGCTGGATTCCAACGACGAACAGGCCCTGAACCAGTCTGTGGAAAAGATTGTGGATATAGTCTCTCCATATGATCAGGTTGATGTTTTCGTTGCCAGGGATGACCGGGAAGCCGAGATATTCTGGGAGGACCGGCACAAGCTATCAGCCATCACCAGAAGAACAAGTGGATTTAAAATCAATGAAGATGTGGTCATCCCCCTGTCTGTCATCCCCGAGTTCTCCGATTTTATTGAAAATTTAAACCTCTACTACCTTGCCCTGGCTTACAGAAAAGCGCTGAATGTCGTTCTGGATCTTCCGGGCATGGATATGAATGACGAATTTATACACATGGAACTGGATGTGGCCATGGGGGTGCTTAAAGGCAGGGTCTCCAAGGATGATCTGCCTGAAGAAATATTCCATGTTCAGATAGGTTTTTTCTTCCAGGATCTCAAGGGAAGATATCCTGAGTTGAGGGAAACCCTGGAACAAATACTGGATGAACTGAACAGGACAAGAATAATTGTCGCCAATCACATGCATGCAGGAGATGGAAACTGCCATGTCAACATCCCTGTCAATTCCAATGATCCGGAAATGATGCATCTGGCTGAGGAGGCCGCGGGCAAAGTGTTTGACATGGTCCTCAAGCTCAACGGCCAGGTCTCTGGTGAACATGGAATCGGCATCACCAAGATCGGATTCCTCTCAGATGAAAAGATCCAGGCACTGACTGAGTACAAGAAAAGAGTTGACCCCCAAAATGTGTTCAACCCTCAGAAACTGACCAGTAAGGACCTGCCGGTTCATCCATACACCTTTTCCTTTAACCGGCTCATAGAAGATCTGAGTAAAAGCGGACTGGAAGAAAAAGACCGCCTGATCAACCTCTTGAAAAGCATCCAGACATGTTCCCGCTGCGGAAAGTGCAAAAAATCATGCCCCATGTATCTGCCGCAGAAAGGACTGCTTTTCCACCCCAGAAACAAAAACCTGGCCATGGGAGCGCTTATTGAGGCCCTTTACTATACCCAGCTCATCCAGGGAGACCCGGACCGGGAAGTCATGGGACATCTTAAAAGAATAATGGAGCATTGCACAGCCTGCGGCAAATGCACCCAGGCCTGTCCCGTGAAAATTGAAAATGCTCAGGCGGCTCTGGAAATGCGCTCTTATCTGGATATCAACAAATATTCGGGCCCGGTAAAAAACCGGATACTGAAATATCTGAGCCGGGATCCCCAGAAAATGCTCCCCAAGGCGGCCAAAGCGGCGGGCATAGGCCAGAGAATTCAGAATACCGCTCTTGGACTTGTGCCTTCATTCTGGAGAAAAAAAATGTCCAGTCCTTTTTTAAGGGGCAAATCACCAGCAACTGGATTTCGCAATCTGGACGAAGCCCTGCATCTTGAGAGGCACAATATTTTTTCAGCTGCAAAAGCCGGTTCAAAGGATGCAGTACTTTTCTTTCCAGGCTGCGGAGCAGGCCTTTTCTATCGGGATATCGGCCTGGCCAGCCTGGCCCTGATCCTGGAATCAGGAAAAAGCGTTATTCTGCCCGACAGGCATTATTGTTGCGGATTTCCTCTCTTGGCCAGCGGATGCGCTGAAAGCTACGAAAAAATCAGAAACGACAACAAAAAGGCCCTGCAAGGCATCCTGGATTCATCAGACAAACTGGGCTTTGAACCAGCTTTTGTCTTGACTTCATGCGGCACATGCCGGGAAGGAATCAGTACCTACCGCCTCAAGAGCACAAAGGATGAACTAAAAAGGATGGATGTAGTTCAGTATCTGCTGGATACATTGACTCCAGCAGATGCGGTGGGCGAAGAAAGGATCTTATATCATCCTTCATGCCACGCCGAGTGGACAGGGGTAAATCTGCTCAAATCAGGAGAGATCTATGCAGCAAGGCTTGAAAAGTTTCTTGGCACCCGGATTGAAATCAGTCCCGGATGCTGCGGTGAATCCGGCCTGGGAGCCATGACTTCTCCGGAAATCTACAACCTGATCCGATCCAGAAAACAGGAGACATTGTCAGAACAGATTCCCGGATACAGCGAAAACAGTCCCTTGCTGGTGGGCTGCCCGTCCTGCAGAATCGGCATATCCAGAAGCCTTTTTGAGCTTAAGAGCAAAATCAAGGTGCTGCATACCGTGGAATACATGGCCCGGATCAGACTTGGCGAAAAATGGAAAAGCGACCTCCTCAATAAAATCAGCACTGGAAAAAGAAGTGGACATCAGCTTGTTCTGTCCTCCAGATAATATTTTCCATAAGCCAGGAATAATGCTTCAAAGATGCGCCTGCAAAAAGTC
>PWNK01000152.1 GCA_003557865.1 Desulfonatronovibrio sp. | reverse complement strand
TCCGGAGTACTCAAGCTTGACAACCAGGGCAAAGCCGTGGTTGCTCATGAAGAAGAATGCATCAACTGTGGCTTCTGCGAAGTCCATTGTCCGGATTTTGCCGTTCTGGTTCAGCCCAAAAAAGAAGTCCGAGCAGGAAATAGCAATTCTAAGCCTCAGGATAAACCTCCTGCCCCAGCCGGTGAAACTACAAAGACGGATAAACTGAAAACCTCTTGAACAATGTCCCGGACCCTGTGCCAGGTGCCTTAACTATCATTTGATTTGTCTCGCCTATCTGCATAACACAATACTGTCGTGCCCGGGGCACGGGCCACCCTTGGAACTCTGTAAAAACCTCAGGACAGCTTATGGCAACTAAAAACAAAAAAAAGAAAGAAAAAGAGATTTTCGCCCTGGGTAATGAAGCGGTTGTTGAGGGAGCACTTTTGGCCGGATGTAATTTTTACGCAGGCTATCCCATAACTCCCTCCACTGAGATTGCCGAAGAAATGGCCAGGCGTCTTCCCCTGCTGGAAGAAGGAGTCTTTATCCAGATGGAAGATGAAATCGCAAGCCTTGGATCGGTTATTGGCGCCTCTCTGGCCGGACGCAAGGCCATGACCGCAACCTCCGGTCCCGGCTTTTCTCTGATGCAGGAACACATCGGTTACGCCTGCATAACTGAAACTCCCCTGGTACTGGTCAACGTAATGCGGGCCGGACCCAGCACCGGCATGCCTACCAGTCCGGCTCAGGGGGATGTTCAACAGGCCAGATGGGGTACTCACGGAGATCATCCCATTATCGTTCTCTCGGCGGGCGATGTCCAGGAGTGCCTGGAAATGACTGTAACCGCATTTAATTTTTCTGAAAAATACCGGACCCCGGTTATTCTCCTCCTGGATGAGGTTACCGCCCATACCAGGGAAAAAATCACCATTCCTGATCCTTCGGATCTGTACATCTATTCCCGCCTGCTGCCCAGCATGCCTCCTGAATGGTACCTGCCCTTTGAAGACAACATGCGCGGAGTTTCAGCCATGCCCCCTCTGGGTTCCGGATACAGGTATCACGTCACCGGCCTGACCCATGACGATCACGGATACCCCACATCCAAGCCCAGAGAAGTGGAAAGCTTCATAAACCGAATTTTCAGGAAAATTGATCAGTTCTTTTATGATATTCAGATTGTGGAAGAGATATACTGCCAGGACGCAACCTCGTGCATTATCGCCTACGGTAGTGTCGGCAGATCCGCCGAACTGGCCGTGCAGATGGCCCGGGATCAGGGAGAAAAGGCAGGCCTGCTCAAACTCAAGACCCTTTTTCCCTTTCCCAGGCCTGCCGTGGAAAAAATGCTCCGGCAGTGCGCATCGGTTCTGGTGCCTGAAATGAACATGGGGCAGATCTCCCGTGAAGTGAAACGGGTCAACTCCGGCCAGAGCAAGGTCAACACCCTGAACAGAATTGACGGCCAGATCATTACTCCCGCCGAAATTCTCAAAAAATTATTAAAAGGTTAAGTCATGGCCAAAGTAACCCAACTTATTCATAATTATCTGCGGCATACCAAAAAATTCCCCCATGTTTTCTGTCCTGGCTGCGGGCATGGAATCGTTCTGGGTTCGCTCATCAGAAGTGTTCACGCCCAGGGACTATCCAAGGACGAAATTGTCCTGGTGGCCGGCATTGGATGCTCCGGAAGGATACCGGTATACGTGGACTTCAATACTGTTCATACCACCCATGGACGGGCTCTGACTTTTGCCACCGGAATAAAGATGGCTAACCCGGAACTCAAGGTGATCGTGGTCATGGGCGACGGGGACGCCATGTCCATAGGAGGCAACCATCTCATCCACGCTGCCAGGCGAAATATCGGCCTGACCACCCTGGTCCTGAACAATCACATTTACGGCATGACCGGGGGCCAGAGTTCCTCCACCACCCCTTTTGGCTGTTATTCCACAACCACCCCTTTCGGGCAGATGGAAAAAGAATTCGACATCTCGGAAATTACCAAGGCCTGCGGTGCCAACTTCGTGGCCAGAGCCACGGTCATGCAGGCTAACCTCATGGACAGGCTGATTTCCACCGCGCTCACCAATCCTGGCTTTAACATGGTTGAGGTCATCACGCCCTGTCATACCCAGTTCGGACGTAAAAACAAGTATAAAACCACTGTTGACATGTACAAGTGGCTCAAAAAAAACGCTGTTCCCATTGAAAAATACAGGGATTTAAGCCCTGAAAAGCAAAGAGACGCAGTTTCCACAGGTGTTTTTACTCATAACGACTGCGCTGGTCTTGAACAGAAATACATTCAAATGCGCCAAAGGATCAGAGGGGAGATTTAATGAGCAGGGAAATGAAGCTGGACCGATTTGAAATCCGACTTTCCGGGCTGGGCGGCCAGGGTATTCTTACCCTGGGCAAGATAATGGGCCAGGCCCTGGCTCTGGACCACGGATACAATGTAGCCCAGACCCAGAGTTACGGACCTGAGGCTCGCGGTGGCGCCAGCCGAAGCGACCTGGTCATAAGCAGTTCGACCATCAGCTATCCCAAAACCATCAGTCTGGATCTGCTTGTGGCCCTCAGTCAGGAGGCGTGCAACAAATTCTTCACCAACCTGAAGCCCAGCGGGGCTCTCGTGGTTGACACATCCATGGTGGGCCAGACACCGACCAATATCTTTCTTGGTCTTCCGTTTACCGACATGGCCAGAAAAGTGGGTCTGGTCCAGACCACAAATATCGTCACCCTGGGAGCATTGACCCACTTTCTGCCATTCATGAGAGCGGTTTCTGTGCGCAAAAGCCTTAAAAGCATTCTGCCGTCCAAGATTATCGACATAAACCTCAAGGCGTTCAACGCCGGATTCAACGCGGCCAAAAAACAGTATCCCGACGCTCCCGAGAAATGGATATTCTCCTAACCAATGATGACGGCATTCATGCCATAGGCATCAAATCACTCTACCGGGAGCTTAAAAACTCGGGAAACCAGGTTCTGGTGGTCGCCCCCCTGACCGAACAGAGTGCCGTGGGTCATTCCTTGACCATTTTTTCTCCGGTAAGGGTCAAAGAAATCAGTGAGAATGATTTCACAGGACTGGCCCTCTCCGGCACCCCTGTGGACTGCATCAAGTGGGCCATGAATTCCCACCTGAAAAAAAGGCCGGATCTGGTGGTTTCAGGAATCAACAGCGGAGCCAATGTGGGTATTGATGTGCTCTATTCCGGAACCGTATCCGCAGCCACCGAAGGAGCCCTGGCTGGAATACCCTCTCTGGCGGTTTCCGTGGACGACTTCAGCCCTGGCCATCTTCAGCAGCACTCGGCCTGGACCGCTGCATTCATCAAGCGGTTCAAGTGGTCCAGCCTGCCCTATCAGAACGTACTCAACCTCAATTTTCCAGCCTGCCGGTTTGAAGTCATCAAGGGGATCAGGGTCTGTGAGCAGACCAATGTCGTTTACAAAGACCACTATAACTGCCGCCAGGATCCCAGAGGCAGACCATATTACTGGCTGGGCGGTGAAATACCCATGGACCAGGTGGATCCAGCTTCGGACCGGGCCCTTTTGAGCCAGGGCTATATCACCCTGACCCCTCTTCGTTTCCAGCTGACCAACTTTGATCTCATGAACGAGTTGCAAGAATTTGTTCAATCAGATAATATCAGCTGACAATAGCAAAACTTTGTTACCCACAAGGAGGCCTTATGCCATTGACTTCACCCAAAGAGATGTTTGAAGGGGCTTACCAGGGAGAGTACGCCATCGGCGCGTTTAACGTCAACAACATGGAAATAGTTCAGGGCATCATCCAGGCTGGAGAGGCTGAACAATCTCCCTTGATTCTCCAGGTTTCAGCTGGTGCCAGAAAATACGCCGGCCAGAAATATATTATCAAGCTCATGGAAGCGGCCCTGGAAGAGGCAGACCTGCCCATTGTCCTGCACCTGGACCACGGTCAGACTTTTGAGATCTGCAAAGAGGTCATTCAGGGGGGATTCACTTCAGTCATGATTGACGGATCCCATCTGCCCTTGGAAGAAAACATCGCTTTGACCAGACAGGTGGTGGACTATGCCCATGACCAGGGGGTGTGGGTCGAAGCCGAACTTGGACGCCTGGCCGGGGTTGAAGACGAGGTCAGTTCAGAGGAAAATGTTTATACCGACCCTGACGAAGCTGCAGAGTTTGTTGAACGTACAGGCTGCGACTCCCTGGCCATAGCCATCGGTACCAGCCATGGGGCATACAAATTCAAGGGCAAGCCACAGCTTGACTTTGACCGTCTGGAAAAAATCTCTTCAATGCTCCCGGGCTATCCCCTGGTATTGCACGGTGCCTCTTCAGTTTTGCCCGAGTTTGTAGCCATGGCCAACCAGTATGGAGGCAGTGTAGCGGATGCAGTAGGGGTTCCAGAGGATTTCCTGCGCAGAGCGGCCAGGATGGGTGTGTGCAAAATCAATATTGACACGGATATCAGACTGGCCATGACTGCGGTTATCCGCAAGTATTTCAAGGAACATCCCCAAGAATTCGATCCCCGCAAGTATCTTGGCCCTGCAAGACAGGCAGTCAAGGATATGGTCCAGCATAAGATCAAAAACGTGCTGGGTTCATCAAACAAAGTTTAGGAGGATATCATGGCTCTAAGATTAGGAATGAACGGTTTCGGCAGGATCGGGAGGTATATGGCCAGGCTGATATCATCCAGCCCGGACCTGGACCTGACGGTCATTAACGCCAGGGCGGACAATGAACAGCTGGCCCACCTTCTGCAATATGACTCTGTGCACGGGACATTCTCCAAAGAGGTTAAAGCCTTTGACCAGGGCATTGAAATCAGTGGAAAACAGGTTCAGGTCACAAGAAAGGCCCCTGGAGAATGGATCTGGGGAGGTCTTGGAGTAGATGTTGTCCTGGAAACCACCGGCAAGTTTACCGACAGGGAAAGCTGCCTGAAACATCTTGCCTGTGGAGCGCAAAAGGTTCTCATCAGCGCGCCGGGGAAAAATCCGGACGCGACCATAGTCATGGGGGTCAATGACTCGATTTTGAAGGCCGGGGACAGGATCGTATCCAACGCATCCTGCACCACCAACTGTCTGGCCCCTGTAGCCAGGGTAATTTATGACAGTTTTGGATTCAAACACGGACTCATGACCACTATCCACGCCTATACCATGAGCCAGCGCATCCTTGACGGAACCCACAAGGACATCCGCAGGGCCAGGGCTGCGGCCATGTCCATGATTCCCACCACTACCGGCGCGGCCAGGGCCGTGACCCAGGTTATCCCCGAACTGGAAGGAAAGCTTGACGGCATGGCCATCCGCGTGCCCACTCCCAATGTTTCCCTGGTAGACCTGGTTGTTGAGGTCGAAAAAAAGACCACCTCCAGGGAGGTCAACCAGGCTTTGCAGGCTGCTGCCCAGGGCCCCATGAAAGGCCCCCTGGGATATACTGAAAAGCCCCTTGTTTCTGTGGACTACAACGGGAGTATCCACGG
>PWNK01000158.1 GCA_003557865.1 Desulfonatronovibrio sp. | reverse complement strand
GCTCAAGATTGTCATGTAAAGATTGGAGTACATCAGGGCATGACCGGCTGATGGTCAAGACCGGACTGAGGGTCAAAGCCGCACATGATATTGGCGTTGGCCACGGCCTGACCCGATGCCCCCCGGCACAGGTTGTCAATGCAGGACACCACCACCAGCCTCCCGGTCCTTTCGTCCCTTACTATTCCCAGGTCACAGAACATTGTTCCCCGGACCCATCTTGTCTCGGGCAGCTTGCCCCCGGGCATGATTCTGATCCAGGGGCTGTTTCTGTAAAACCTTTTGTAAGCCTGCCTGATGTCCTGCTCGGAAATCTTTTTTTCCAGCTCAGCGTAGCAGGTGCTTAAAATCCCCCTGTTCATGGGTACAAGGTGCGGACTGAAGCTGATGATCAGATCTTCCCCGCAGGCCTTTGCAAGTTCCTGTTCCATTTCCGGGGTATGCCTGTGTCTCCCGATATTGTAAGCCTTGAAACTGTCCGTGACCTCGCAGAATAGCGTGCTGGTTTTGGGCGTCCTTCCCGCCCCGCTGGTTCCGGATTTGCTGTCAATGATTATTCCCCGGGGCTTGATCAGCCTGTTTTTCAGAGCCGGATAAAGGGCCAGAATAGCTGACGTGGGATAACAGCCCGGGTTGGCGGTGATGGAAGCCGGGGCGATTTCCCGGGCATAGATTTCAGGAATACCGTAAGCCGCCTTTGCCAGCAGCCCGGGCTGTGAATGTTTTTGACCGTACCAGCTGAAATATATGCCGGGATCATTGATCCTGAAATCCGCACTGAGATCTACAACCTTCACCCCAAGCTCCAGAAATGAAGCCGCAAGATCCATTGCCCTGCCGTGCGGCACAGCCAGAAACACCAGCTCGGAATCCCGGGAAACAAGCTCCGGCTCGGGTATTGTCAACGGAATAGTTCCATAAGCTGTATGCTGGAAAAAGGGGTATATTTCCTGGAGGGCCTGGCCGGCCAGACTGCGGGAGGTCACCGCTGAAATGGCAAAGCCCGGGTGTGTGGAAAGGATTCTCACCAGTTCCAGCCCTGTATAACCTGTAACACCAACTATGGCCACGTTTTTTTTGATCATCATCCGCTCCTTGACACTCTGCAGGGTTATGCGCTTGCCGGGGCTGACTCTTGAGCACCAGTCAAGGTCCTGGGTCTCTGTGTCATGTCCCTATTCCAATACTTAAGCTGCACAGACAATACATGCGTTTATTCATCATCCTTCTCAAAATCAAGCCTAACTCGCAATATCTTCGCCAGTTTCCGAGGACTTTGACTTTTCTGTCCTTGACGGATTTTTACTACTCAGGATATATACTCTAATAAGAATTTTGCCCGTTAAGCGCCCCTGCTCAACCTGACACCCTGGAGATTAGACCGATGTCGGACGTTGATGAAAGAGTTTACCAGGATCAGCTATGCATCCTGGAAGAAGCTGAAAAAGGATTTGAGATAGGCATCATTGGAACAGGCGTCGGGTTTAATTCCATTCTGGAGCTGGTGCGTAAAACCGAGCTGCAGGAATTCTTTCCAAAACTGAATCTGGTTGGGATTGTCCAGCCGCAGAAATCTGAACCCAAGCTCAGGCAGGCCGTCAAGCTGGGGGTAAAAGTATATGACACTTACCAGGAGATGCTCAAGGCTCATTCGGAGATCAACCTGGTAATCGAACTTACAGACCAGCAGCATCTGATCCGGAAACTCCGGCAGGACCTCCCGGTCAACATTTCAATTATCGATCATTCCGGGGCCGCATTCCTCTGCGGTCTGCTGATCATGGCTGAAGTCAGCGATAAATGCAGACTAGACCTCTTTCAGCAGCAGGCCATACTTACCGCCCTTTTTGACCAGATTCAGGACGATATCCTGCTACTGGACACCAGGGGAAAAATCCTGGACGTCAATCAGAGTGTGGTCAAAAAAATGGGCAAGTCCAAACAGCAGCTGCTGGGACTTTCCTGCTGGCAGTTGTTTTCGGAAATTGCTCCTTCCTCGGGATGTGACCTGAAAAGCCCTGACTGCCCTTTCAGAAAGGCCCTGAAAAAAGAAAAACCGGCCGAGTCACTTCAGACCTGGGTTGATAAGCACGGGAGGGCCCATTACTATCGGATCTATGCCTACCCAGTGTTCAACGAGCAGGGAAAACTTACCAAGGTCGTTGAAATGCGCAGGGATATTACCCACAGGACAGAGATGGAAAAAAGACTTCATCAGTCGGAAAAACTGGCGGCAATAGGCGAATTATCAACCTATATGGCCCATGAAATCAGAAACCCGCTCTTTGCCATCGGAGGCTTTGCCAACTCTTTGCTGAGAAGTTCCAACCTTGATGAAGGCTCCCTGGAAAAAGTAAGGATCATTCTTCAGGAATCTAAAAGGCTGGACAACATCCTGAAAAATATCATCAACTTTTCCAAACCCACCAGCTCCGAAAAAAGTGAGATCAATGTCAACAGGATAGTCATGGATATCCTGCAGCTGTTCCGGCTCAGCTGCGAAGAACAGCAGATCAGGACGGAAACCGAAATCAATCATGGTCTCGCCCTGGCCAAGGGAGACCCGGAGCTGATCAAACAGTGCCTCATAAATCTGATCAAAAACTCCATTGAAGCCATGCCCCATGGAGGAGTACTCACCCTGAGCACCAGCATGGAGGATGACTTCATCATGATCAAGGTCAGCGACACTGGCAGGGGAATTCCCAAGGACATCAGGGAAAAAGTGTTTAATCCTTTTTTTTCCACCAAAAAAGGAGAAGGCTCAGGCCTTGGTCTGGCCATGACCAAAAAAATCATCGAAGATATGGGCGGCAGGCTGGAACTGTTCAGCCAGGAAAAAAAAGGTACCACTGTGGTCCTTTATCTCCCCCCCAGCCTGGCCCTGGATGCCGGGCAGGAACCATCGTGATCCACTCCGGCGATAATAATCCTGACAGTCAAAAGTTTCCCCTGTTCTGCCCCTCCTGGATCGAGTCCGGCATGACGCAGGGGTACTTTTGACTGACAGTTAGCATAAGTCTTAACTCCTGAGGGTATACTTTGAAATCTTACTCTATGGTTCAATCCGGACATGAATAAAAAGATTGCCATTTCCAGTCTGATCTTTGTAATTATCATATCCGGAATTATTTTCATCCTGGCCGTCAGGGCCAACAATGAACTGGAACAGACCGTCTCCGAACAGTTCAATACCCAGCAGCTTATCCTGGCCCGTAAGATCGCCCAGGATATCCAGGCTCACTTCGGATTTCTGGAGGCTGCCCTGGCAACCTATGCCAGCCACGGGCAGCAAACCGACCTGAGAGAAAAGTCCGGTTACTACCATCAGATCCTCGAGGACTGGCAGGTCCTGGCCCTTGGCATGTTTTATCTGAACCACCGCAAGGAGCTTGTTGTTTCCAGTCCTGACCTGGATTCTTTTCAGGATCTGGGCATTGAACTTGACAGGCATGAACTGGCAGAGCATTTCACAGACCGCCGGCTGGCACCATTTTTCTACAGTCAGACCATTATCCCGGAACATGGCCCCCTGGCGGAAACCGCTGTCCTGGTCATGGTGACCCTCAGCCCATACGTGCATGAGTCCTTAGTCATCAACAACAGTCCAGGCATAATCCCCATGAGTTTTTTTGTTGTTGACGCCCGGGAGACGGCCCGCCGCTATGCGCATGGGGTGGTTTCCGGCAAGACAGGTTATCCCTGGGTAATAGATGACCGGGGTTATTTCCTGTACCATGTGGAAAAGGATTTTTTGGGCAGGGATTCCACCACGGTGCGCCGGGATAGAAACCCTGAAATATCCTATGATCGAATCAACAGCATCACCAGCCGGAAGCTGTTGCAGGGAAAAGAGGGCACTGACTGGTATATCACCGGATGGCACTATGATGTGATCTCTGAAATGAAAAAACTTCTGGCATACAGTCCGGTCATCTTCTCAGCGGCAGACCCCGATGGAGCAGCCCCGCGATGCTGGTCGGTTGGACTGGCTGCTCCGGAAACAGAGGTCTATGGACTTATTGAGCCCATGGTCTTGAGACAGTGGACTGTATTGGGACTGTTCTCACTTGTAGTCGTTTCCGGACTTCTGGCCCTCTATCTGCTATCTCTGCGCTGGAATCAGACCCTGACGGCAAAAGTCGAGGAAAAAACACGGCATCTGGTCAGATCCCAGGACCTTCTGCGCAGGGAGAAAGAAAAGGTTGAGCTTAGCCTCAAGGCCCTGGTGAGCGCCCAGCAGGAGCTGGTCCGGGCGGAAAGATTCGCGGCAATAGGTGAGGCGGCATCCCACCTTTCCCATGAAATAAAGAACCCCCTGATGCTCATGTCCGGGTTTGCCAACCAGGTCAAGCGCAGCATGTCTGAAGATGACCCGAACCGGGAAAAACTGAATATCATATCCGGGGAAGCAAAACGTCTGGAAAGCATGCTCAACCAGGTCAGGGACTTTACCCGGCCTCAAACGCTAAAAAAAGAGAAAGGACAAATCAATGACCTGATCAGGGAAACGGTCAAGCTTGTGCGGGAGCAACTGGACATGTCCGGAATCAGTCTTGAGCTGCATCTGGACCCTGATCTTCCCCAGACAAAATTTGATAAGGCTCAGATGAAACAGGTCCTGATCAATCTGATTAAAAACGCCTGGGAGGCAATCCCGGACAAAGGCAGAGTAGCTGTAAGCACAGCCCGGAAGAACAGCGGGATATTGATCTCCATTGAAGACAGCGGCGCGGGAATATCCCAGGAAATGCTGAAAAAAATATTCAGCCCGTTTTTCACCACCAAGGACCAGGGTACCGGGCTGGGACTGGCGGTCATCTACCGCATTGTCCAGGACCATCAGGGAGAAATCACCGTAAGCAGTGAGCCGGACCAAGGCTCCACTTTCAGGGTATACCTGCCCCCAGGATGAATACTGCTTGATTGGAAACTCAGCTGGCCTTTTGGACGTATTTCATCCTGACTTCAAAAAGAAAGTCCCTGAGCACTTTTTCTTCTTCAGGGGTAAGATTCCCCTTGGTTTTCTGTTCCAGCATGGCCAGAATATCTATGGTGTGCTTGGCCATGGGCAGATTAACAGCCGGCTCTTCTCCTTCCTTTTCAGCGATCTCTCCCAGGTGGACCAGGGCTGAGGAACTCAGGGAAAGGACAAAGGTGAAAAAATCCACCTTGGGCATGGGCGTGTCCGCCTTGGCCGTGGCCCGGTTATAGTCTTCCGCGGCCTTTTTGCGCTCCATTGTTTTAGCCTGGCTCTCTTCAGGTTTTGACTCCCGGCTCTGCTCTTCTGCGGCAGTGTCCTCATCAAATTTTATTCTGCGGTCATGGACCTTGATCTTTTCATTGTCCTCAGTCATTTTATACTCTCCTCCCAAAATAACGTATTTGGTAACAGTTTAGCACTTTTTTAAGGAAAGCAGGGGACAGGCACCCCAGCCTTTGTTTTTTTCTTGATGTAAGAAACAGACACTGAAAAACAAGGGCTGGGAGAGCCAGTCCCCGTGCCACATGCAAATGG